>JBILYW010000073.1:0-9280 GCA_044377555.1 Pseudomonas sp. | reverse complement strand
ATGAAAACGCCACCCGCATCGCCCGCATCGCCCTTGAAAGCGGCCGCGGCGTGCTGGAACTGGTGCGCGAAGAAGGCTTGCTCGACGACGCCATGCTCGACGACATCCTGCGCCCGGAAAACATGATTGCCCCGCGTCTGGTGCCTCTCAAGGCCTGATGCAGTAACACGCTCAACGCTCACCAGGTCGAGGGACTAGACACCTCTCACCTTTTGAGGGCTCGCAGATTTATCTGCGGGCCCTTTTTTTTGCCTGTTATTTGCCGGCTTGGGGAGCTACGCAAAATCTGTGGGAACTGGCTTGCCTGCGATGCAGGCAAGCCGTTGTGTCAGGTGCATTGCGGCGATGCTTTCGCGAGCAAGCCCGCTCCCACAACAACGTTAAAACCTTTCCTACTGGCCACTCGTACATGAAAAATCAATCACTTATGCAGACGCTTCCTGCACTCCTAGGTATAGTGCCGGCCCTCTTGCCGTGCGCAGGCCCTGCAACAGCGGCCAGTGACAACGCGCAAACAGCATCGTAAACCAAGCAGCAACATGGCCAGGGTCAATGTGGTCGCCTACCTTTATGTCCTGCCTAAAGGTGCGTAACGCGTTGATTTGATCCGCCCGTGTTGCCATCAGATAAAAACAGCGAGGAATAATCCATGCTTGAAGTCATCAATGACTTCCTCTCAGGGAAAGTGCTAATCGTGCTTATGGTCGGGCTCGGTGGCTACTTCACGATCCGCTCGCGTTTCGTTCAGTTTCGTTACTTCCTGCACATGTTTGCGGTATTCAAAGACAGCCTGCGCAGCAGCGCCGGTGAGCTGAGCTCGTTTCAGGCCTTGATGCTGAGCCTGGCGGGCCGTGTGGGTGCGGGCAACATTGCCGGCGTCGGCATTGCCGTAACGCTCGGTGGTCCCGGTGCGGTGTTCTGGATGTGGGTGACCGCTCTGGTCGGCATGTCCAGCAGCCTGATCGAATGCTCGCTGGGCCAGTTGTACAAGCGTCGCGACGCTGAAGGCCAACTGCGTGGCGGTCCGTCCTTCTATATGAAGCATGGCCTGGGCAAATTGTGGATGGGCCAGCTGATGGCCGTGCTGCTGCTGATCACTTTCGGCTTTGCCTTTATGGGCCTGCAAGCCCATGCCGTCACCCACTCGCTGCAAGATGCCTTCGGTTTCGATGTCAGCTACTCAGGTCTGGCCATCGCCATTCTGTTGGGCCTGGTGTTTATCGGTGGTATCAAGCGTATCGCTTCGGTAGCTGACCTGCTGGTACCGGTCAAAACCCTGGCCTACATCGCGGTTACCCTGTATGTGATCGTGCTGCAATTCGACCACGTGCCTGCCATGCTGGGCCATATCGTCAAGAGCGCCTTCGGCCTCGACCCGGTGTTTGGCGGCCTTATCGGCAGCGCGATCGTGATGGGCGTCAAACGTGGCGTATTCGCCAACGAAGCCGGTCTGGGCAGCGCCCCGAACGTGGCAGCGGTGGCCGATGTTGAACACCCGATCGCCCAAGGCGTGGTTCAGGCGTTCAGCGTATTCCTCGACACGTTCGTGATCTGCACCTGCACCGCCTTGCTGATCTTGCTGTCGGGCTTTTACACCCCGGGCTTTGAAGGCGACGGCATTGCCCTGACCCAGAACTCGCTGGCAGCGGTTGTGGGCGAATGGGGCCGCATCTTTATCAGCGTGGCCCTGGCGTTGTTCGTGTTCACCTCGATGCTCTACAACTACTACCTGGGTGAAAACAACCTGCGCTTCCTGGTCGGTGAAAGCCGCAAGGCGTTGATCGGCTACCGCGTTCTGGTGCTGGTATTGATTTTCTGGGGCTCGATCGAAAACCTGCAAACCGTTTTCGCGTTCGCCGACATCGCCATGACCATGCTGGCCTTCGTTAACCTGGTTGCCCTGGCGATGCTGTTCAAGATTTGCATGCGCGTGCTCAAGGACTACGATGACCAGCGCCGTGCGGGGATCAAGACACCGGTGTTCGATTCCAGTAAATTCCCGGATCTGGATCTGGACCTGAAAGCCTGGCCGCCAAAACCGGCCGCCAAGGTCGAAGAAACAAAACGCTGATACTTGACGCGGCGGTTCTCCAGAACCGCCGCGTTTTTGCTTATGGGGACTCAACAATGACCGCAGCCACTCACCACCCTTCCCAACGCGTCATGGTGCTCTACACCGGCGGCACCATCGGCATGCAAGCCAGCGCCAGCGGCCTGGCACCTGCATCGGGTTTTGAAGCGCGCATGAGCGAGCACCTCGCCAGCCAACCGGCGCTGAAAGTGCCGCAGTGGTCCTTTCGCGAGATGAGCCCGCTGATCGACAGCGCCAACATGACGCCTGCCTATTGGCTGCGTTTGCGCGCCGCGATCATCGAAGCGATCGAGCAGGATGGCTGCGACAGCGTACTGGTGCTGCATGGCACCGACACGCTGGCCTACAGCGCCGCGGCGATGTGCTTTCAGTTGCTGGGCTTGCCGGCACCGGTGCTGTTCACCGGCTCCATGCTGCCGGCAGGCGTACCCGACAGCGACGCCTGGGAAAACGTCAGCGGGGCATTGATTGCCCTGGGCCAAGGCCAGCCTCACGGGGTTCAGCTGTACTTCCACGGCAAGCTGATGGCACCGACGCGTTGCGCCAAAGTGCGCAGCTTTGGGCGTAACCCGTTTGTGGCGCTTACCCGTAATGGCGGCGGGGCCAAGGCTAAGTCACTGCCGGGCGAATTGGCCTACAACCATCCCAAGCACGAAGCCTGCGTGGGCGTATTGCCGCTGGTACCAGGTATTGGAGCAGCCCAACTCGACGCACTGCTCAACAGCGGGATCGAAGCGCTGGTGCTCGAGTGCTTCGGCAGCGGCACCGGCCCCAGCGATAACCCGGACTTCCTCGCCAGCCTGCAACGGGCGCAGGAGAACGGCATTGTGGTGGTGGCCATCACCCAATGCCATGAAGGCGGTGTGGAACTGGACGTGTACGAAGCAGGCAGCCGCTTGCGTGGGGTTGGCGTGCTGTCGGGGGGTGGCATGACCCGTGAGGCCGTGTTCGGCAAACTGCATGCCTTGCTCGGTGCAGACTTGCCACTGGCTGAAGTGCGTCGCCTGATCGAACTGGACGTGTGCGGCGAACTGGCTTAACTCTCCCGGCACACAACTTGCTGGTTTCCTGCACCCTCACGCAGGAAGCCGGCATGCTGCACTCTCATCTCACTACCCTCAACGCCGTCTCGCTGGTGCTCAACACTTTCAAGGATGAAGGCTTGCCCAGCGAAGCGCTGCTGGCGGGCAGTGGCATACGGGCGGCGGACTTGAGCCGCGCAGACACGCGCATTACCACCAATCAGGAAATGCGCGTGTGCGCCAACGCCGTGGCCTTGCGTCGCGAAATCGGCCTGGAACTGGGACGGCGCATGCATGTGTCTTCTTACGGCATGCTCGGTTATGCCCTACTCACCAGTGCCACCTTAGGTGACGCATTGCGTCTGGCGTTGCGCTACCCGGCGCTGCTGGGAACACTTTTTGAACTGAGCCTTGAGATCGAAGGCGAGCAGGTGTGGTTCTGCGCCAACGGTTATGGCGAGAACCCACAACTGGCCGTATTCAATACCGAGCTGTGCCTGGTCTCGCTCAAAGTCATTTGCGAAGACTTGCTGGGCCGGCCGTTGCCACTGGAGGGTGCACGTTTCAGCCACAGTGCCCCGGACTATCACGCCAGCTACGGGCAAAGCTTCCCTTGCCTGCGCACATTTGATGCCGGCGACAATGCATTCTCGTTCGCCAAAAGCTGGCTCGACCAACCCTTGCCACTGGCTGATACCGTCACCCATCAGGCAATGGCCGAGCGCTGCCGCAAACAGAATCTTGAGTTCACCGGGCGTCAAACCTGGCTGGAGCGAATCCGCCAGCTCCTCGGTGCACAACTGCACGCCGCCCCGGGGCTCGAAGGCCTGGCCGCTCAAATGAACTGCTCCCCGCGCACCCTGCGCCGCCATTTGCACGCGGTGGGGTGCAGCTATCAGACGCTGCTCGACGACCTGCGCTTTGAGCGGGCCAAGTTGCTGCTCAATGAAACCGAGTGGCCCATTTACCGGATTGCCGAAACCCTGGGCTTCAGTGAAACCGCGAGCTTTCGCCATGCCTTCGTACGCTGGAGCGGGGTCGCGCCCAGCCAGTTCCGCGCTTGAAACCTCACACATTCGGGGGCGAATTGCGGTCAGCTATTTTGGCCGTATCCATCTCCTTTTGGCCGCTCCTGCCGTTCTCTCAAGCACCCCGCGACGCAAAACTGTAGGCCACCGACCAAGCCCTGGGAGAACAAGAAAATGCTGACGATCTACTCGGATGATCATCACCTGCATCATGGCCGTTGTGAGTTGATGGACGGGCAATTGATGCCCTGCTTCGAAATGCCCTCGCGCGCCGACCATATTTTGCAGCGCGTGCAAACCCGCGAACTCGGGCCGGTACGCGCTCCGCAAGACTTCGGTCGCGGGCCGATAGAGCGGGTCCACAGCGCAGCGTATCTGGACTTTTTCCATGGGGCCTGGGCTCGCTGGACCGAGCATGGCCGCGACGGCGACTTGCTGCCCTACACCTGGCCAGCCCGTACCCTGCGCGCCGTTTTGCCCACCAGCCTGCACGGCCAGCTTGGTTATTACAGCTTCGACGGCGGCGCACCCATTACTGCCGGCACATGGCAGGCGGCCTACAGTGCCGCGCAAGTGGCCCTGACCGCCCAGGCCGAAATCCAGAGCGGGGCCTACAGCGCCTTCGCCTTGTGCCGACCACCCGGCCATCACGCCGCCAGCGATTTGATGGGCGGCTACTGCTATCTGAATAACGCCGCCATTGCCGCGCAGGCATTTCTGGATCAGGGCCGCCGCAAAGTGGCGATCCTCGACGTGGACTACCACCACGGTAATGGCACGCAGTCGATTTTTTATGACCGCAGCGACGTCCTGTTCACCTCGATCCACGGTCATCCTGAAGCCGAGTTTCCGTTCTTTCTGGGCTACGAAGATGAGCTCGGCGATGGGCCGGGCGAAGGTTTCAACTTCAACTATCCGCTGCCAGCGGGCTCAGCCTGGGATCGTTGGAGCGCTGCACTCGAATTGGCCTGCACCGAAATCGAAAGCTACGACGCTGACGTAATCGTGGTCTCGCTGGGTGTGGATACCTTCAAGAACGACCCGATTTCCCAGTTCAAGCTCGACAGCCCGGACTACCTGCGCATGGGCGAACGTATTGCGCGCCTGGGTAAACCGACTCTGTTCGTGATGGAAGGCGGCTACGCGGTAGAAGAAATCGGTGTGAATGCGGTGAACGTGCTGGAAGGGTTTGAAAGCGCGCAATGATCAATCCCTTCCTGTGGGAGCGGGCTTGCTCGCGATTAAGTCAGTGCGGTCTGTCTGAATTAATGCGGTGCCCCTCTCGCGAGCAAGCCCGCTCCCACAGGTTCAACGGCTGCCATTCCATACCTTGCGCAGCCGCCCCAGCGCCGCCTTGATATCCGCCTCCGGCACCGCCGCAAACCCCAGCACCAATCCGGCACGGTTATCCACAGGCTCGATCGAATCCTGCAGCCAATAACTGCTCAGCCCGTTGATTTCCACGTCCACCGCCCTGGCCTGCGCCAGCAGTTCCTGCTCACGGGCCAAACTGCTCACCGGCACAGCAACGTGCAACCCCGCGTTTATTGCCGGCATCAGCCCCACTCCTGCCAGCTCATGGGGCCAGCTTGCCAGCAACACATCGCGCCGGCTCAAGGCAGCGCGACGCATCCGCCGGATATGCCGCTGAAAATGCCCCGATGCCATAAATTCAGCCATCACCGCTTGGGTGCTGACTTCCGAATGGCGCATATCGAGAGAGCGGCGCCGGGCAAACGGCTCGGTCAAGCCTTTGGGAAGCACCAGGTACCCCAAGCGCAGCGCCGGAAAGGCGACCTTGCCGAAGGTACCGACATAAATCACTCGCCCGCTGCGGTCCAGCGCAGCCAACGGGGCCAGCGGCGCACCGCTGTAACGGTACTCGCCATCGTAGTCGTCTTCGACTATCCAGCCCTGGGTGCGCTCAGCCCAGGCCAACAGCTCCAAACGCCGGGCCAGGCTCAAAGTGACACCGCTGGGGTACTGGTGAGAGGGGGTCACGTAGGCCAGTCGACAGTTACTCAAGTGAGCCAATGCCGAACAATCCATGCCGTCCTGATCCACCGCCACACCCTGGACATGGGCTCCGGCAATCGCGAACGCATGGGCTGCTGCGCGGTAGCCAGGGTTCTCCACAGCCACCCCCTCGCCCGGCTCTACCAGCAGCTGTGCACAAAGGCTAATCCCCTGCTGCGCGCCGCTGGTGATCAAAATTTGATCAGTCGTACACGATAAACCCCGCGAAGTGCGCAAATACGCCGCAATCAGTCCACGCAAGCGCTCATCCCCAGCCGGATCGCCGTAACACAGTTGCTCCAAGTCCGGCTTACGCCAAAAAGCCGCCTGCAGCTTGCTCCATACCTCGAAAGGGAATAAGTCAAAAGCCGGAACGCCCACTCGAAATGCACGCGGAACGCCGCTGGGAGGGAGGTCCAATGCGTGCTTTGCGACCCTGCTCAAGGCTGTGCTGTGGATAACTTTACTGGATGTAATTACAGGTAATTCGGCCTGTTTTGTGGATAACCCTGGGGATAAGCCTGTTGAAAACCCTGTGGACAAGTTGGTGGACAACTTTTTTATCGGCAGCGCTTTTTCAGGCAGTTTTGCGACGTAAGTGCCATCCCCTACTCGCCCCTCAATAAAACCCTCGGCATACAACTGGTCATAGGCCCGCACCACGCTATTGCGGGAAATACCGAGGGCGCAGGCCAGATCGCGGCTGGCGGGCAGCCGCGCACCGCCACTCAAACGGCCATCAAGCACGCGTTGGCGCAATGCCTGATACAGCTGGCGACTCAGGCCTTTTTTCGGATCAAGCTCAATTCCGGCTGGGTTGAAGGCGATGGACAGCGCTGAATCCGTCATGGATTGGACCTATGAAAATGACCATTAATGGCTCTTACAACAAACCAATAGCCTGCCTAGGATGAAGCCATTCGCCAAGGATAATTTCTATGTACGTTCCCCGCGCCTTCGCAGTAGACGACGTTCCAGCCCTGCATCAGCAAATACTGGCCACGCCCCTGCCCGTGCTCGTTACCCACGCCAGCCAAGGCTTGATCGCAAGCCATGTGCCTTTACTGCTGGACCCGGATGAAGGTGCCTACGGCACGCTGTACGGCCACCTTGCCCGTGCCAATCCGCACTGGAAGGCGCTGGCCGAAGGAGCCGAGACCCTGGTGATTTTCGCCGGAGAACAGGCCTACATCAGTCCGTCTTTCTATCCCAGCAAGGCTGAGCACGGCAAAGCAGTGCCTACCTGGAATTACCTCGCCGTGCACGCTTATGGCACCGCCGAAGTCTTCGATGATGCCGAACGCTTACTGGCGCTGGTCAGCCGCTTGAGCAACAGGCACGAGACAGACCGATCTGACCCTTGGTCGGTCAGTGATGCACCCGTGGACTACATCGACAGCATGCTCAAGGCCATCGTGGGTTTTCGCCTGCCCATCACCCGCCTGGACGGCAAACGCAAACTCAGCCAGAACCGCGACGCCGCCGACCAGGCAGGCGTACGCAAGGGACTCTTGGCCAACAGCAACCCGCAAGACCACGCACTCGCTCACTTAATGGCCAAGGAATAGCCCCCATGACTCAAATCCGGATCAAACCCGCAACCGCCGCCGATCACGCACAGTGGCTCCCCCTCTGGCAGGCGTATTTGCGCTTCTACAAAACCGAGCTGTCCGACGAAATAACCCAAACCACCTGGGCACGTTTTTTCGATCCGGCAGAACCGACTTCCCTGGCCCTGGCCTGGCAGGACGATAAAGCCGTGGGCATGGTCCAGTGCGTTTATCACCGCACCAACTGGAGCATTAAAAACGCCTGCTACCTTCAAGACCTGTTTGTCAGCCCTCAGGTGCGCGGCAAAGGCGTTGGTCGCCAGCTGATCGAGCACGTATATGGCGTTGCTCACGATAAAGACTGTGCCAAAGTCTATTGGATGACCCAGGAAACCAACGCCACGGCGATCCAGCTGTATGAACGCATTGCCGAGCGCTCCGGCTTTATTCAGTTCCGCAAAACCTTGTCATAACTAAGGAACGCGCAATGCCCGACTCTCTAGAACACTGGCTGGCGGCCAAAACACCCGACACCCGAACCCTTGAAGGGCAATTCATTCGTCTGGAAAAGCTCGACCCGACACGGCATGGCGATGAACTATGGCTAGCCTTACAAGGACCGCAGGCCGATCCCAAGCTTTGGGACTATTTACCCTACGGGCCCTTCAATGAGCGTCCGACCTTTGATACCTGGTTGCAAAACCATGCTGCCAGCCGTGACCCGCATTTTTATACCGTTATTGATAAGTCGAGCGCAGAGGCGCAAGGCTTGATCAGCCTGATGTGCATCGTTCCAGAACACGGGCGCATCGAGATCGGCCACGTGACCTTTGGCGCCCCCATGCAGCGTTCGCCAAAAAGTACCGAGGCGGTTTACCTGCTGGCCAAGGAGGCTTTCGCATTGGGCAACCGACGCCTGGAGTGGAAGTGCAACAACGACAATGCGCGATCAAAGCGTACGGCAGTACGATTGGGGTACACATACGAAGGCGTATTCCGCCAGCATATGGTGGTCAAAAGCAAGAATCGAGATACCACGTGGTACAGCATTATCAGTACGGAATGGCCCTCTATAGCGGCAGGCTTCGAAAAATGGCTGGCACTGGATAACCAACCAGAAAGCGGCCAAATAAAGTCCCTGGAAGAATGCAGAGCATCAACTGTATAAAATTTGATCAATACGCCCGGCAAGGACTGTTGGGCGTTTTTGTATTCAGAGTGAGGACATTTCCGGTACTAACCTCGTAATTAGTCGCGAAGGGACGTAGCGAGGCTGCGATTGAAGAAGAGCGCACCATCGCGAAGTCATTTTCAGCCTGGTTGTTGTGGTGTGCATGAGGCGCAGTGCGGCATGGTTTCGCGCCTGTTGCGCAACCGACCGCAGCCTCGCTACGACCCTCAACGATTACAGGCGTTATGAGACACCTCAAAACCCGGGCAAAAAAAAGGGGAGCACATGCTCCCCCGAGGTTTAAAGCGTTTACATCAAAGGCGGTATCAGGCTTCGATTTCGATCAGAATTTCGCCCGGGTTAACGCGGTCGCCTTTGATCACGTGGATGGTGACAATTTT
>JBILYW010000549.1:0-3026 GCA_044377555.1 Pseudomonas sp. | reverse complement strand
TACCTGCTGCTGGACGAGCCGCTCAACAACCTCGATATGAAGCATGCCGTACAGATCATGCGAGCGCTGCGCCGTTTGTGCGACGAACAGGGGCGCACGGTGATCCTGGTGGTGCATGACATTAACTTCGCCGCCAACTATTGCGACCATATCGTGGCCATGAAAAACGGCGCAGTGCACTGCCGTGGCCCGGTGGCGGAGGTCGTCACCGAGGCGCGCCTGCGCGATCTGTTTGATCTGGATTTCGAGATCCTGCAGAGCGAGCAGGGGTTTGTCTGCAACTACTTCAACCCATCACCGTCAAGGGAGCTGATATGAGCACCGGTAACGCAAAAAGAATCTATGGGGCACTGCTGGCAGTCGCTGTGGCGGCCAGTCTGCAAGGGTGTGACAAGCCGTCGGCAGAGGCGCCTGCGCCAGTCACCGCGCAGGCACACTACGAGCCGATCAAGATCGAGCATCCGTTGGGTACGACGGTGATCACCAAGCTCCCCGAGCGCGTGGTGGCCTTCGACATGAGTGAACTCGATACACTCGATCAAC
Source organism: Pseudomonas sp. (assembly GCA_044377555.1). Taxonomy (GTDB): domain Bacteria; phylum Pseudomonadota; class Gammaproteobacteria; order Pseudomonadales; family Pseudomonadaceae; genus Aquipseudomonas. The sequence continues at coordinate 2,483 of JBILYW010000549.1, read as the reverse complement.
TCGGCGCGCCGGTGGTGGGTATCGCCAAGGACTATGTCGCGAACTTCCTCGTCAAGTACCGTGACAACCCGGACATCATGGATGTGGGGTCGACCATCCAGCCCAACCTTGAGCGGTTGCATGCCCTCAAGCCCGACCTGATCCTGATCTCGCCGCTCCAGGCGCAGAGTTACACGGAGTTGAGCCAGATCGCACCTACGGTCTATGACGATGTGGACCTGACCAACAAGCAGGGCAATCTGATCACCACGGCCAAAAACCATTTGACCACCCTGGGGCACATCTTCGGCAAGGAAGAACTGGCCCGCCAGAAAGTCGCGGAGATGGACGCCAAGGTAGAGCAGACCCGACGCGTCACTGAGGGCCGCCCCGAGAAAGCGCTGATCGTGCTGCATAACAATGGGGCCTTTACCTCCTATGGCGTGAAGTCGCGCTACGGCTTCATCTTTGACACCCTGGGCGTGAAACCGGCCAGCACCGACATCGAGGCTGGCCTGCATGGCCAGCCGATTTCCAATGAATTTATCCAGCAGGCCGATCCCGATATTCTCTACGTGATTGACCGCACGGCGGTGATGGAACGGCGGCCAGCGCTGGATATGAAGAGCCTGGACAACCCACTGCTGCGCAAGACCAAGGCCTGGAACAATGGGCATGTGATCTTCGTCGATGCCCAGACCTGGTACCTGTGTACTGCCAGTGTGACGTGCCTCAATCGCATGGCTGACGAGGTGGTTCAGGGTTACAAGGGCTGATCCGCTAGCCGTACTGGCAGCACAAAGGCCGGGTGCCATTGCGGTACCCGGCCTTTTTTTGTAAAAAATATACAAATGCTAATGATTGCTATTGAGGTTTTCGCGTTCTGGTTCGGAGAACTTAGTAAATACATTTCAACTCTCCGAATCGAAAGGAACCCAGCATGTCGGAACGCTGTCGCCAACATCGCGCCACCCCTGATTCACCACAGGGTGCGCAACGCTTTACTTTGAATCGTACGTTCACTGCCGTGCAGATGGCACTGTTGCTGGGGATGACCGGGCCCTCCATGGCTGTGGCCGCCGAGCCCCAGGAGGGTACAGGCAAAGCCAGCCTGGAACTGTCTGAAACGCGGGTGGAGGGTGCCATGAACTCCGCCACAGATCTGCCGCCTGCGTATGCGGGAGGGCAGGTTGCCTCCGGCAGCCGCATCGGACTGTTGGGCAACAAGGACTTCATGGAGACGCCGTTCAATTCCATTAGCTATACGGACGAATACATACAGAACCGCCAAGCGCAGGATATCGGTTCGGTGATCGGTGCCACCGACCCCTCGGTGTATGTGCCCACCAAGCGCAGCAACTTTGAAACCTTTTTCATTCGCGGCTTCTACAGCAACGCCGATGACATCACCTTCAACGGGCTGGTCGGCATGGCGCCCAACATGCGCGGTTCTACCGAACTGGCCGAGCGTATCGAAGTACTCAAGGGCCCTTCGGTGTTGCTCAACGGCATGCCACCCAGCGGCAATGTGGGCGGCAGCATCAACCTGGTCCCTAAGCGTGCAGGCGATGAACCGCTGGCACGCTTGACGACCACTTATGAGTCCCGCGGTCAGGGCGGCGTGCATGCGGACCTGGGGCAGCGCTTCGGTGATCAGAAACAGTTTGGTGTGCGCTTCAACGGGGTTTACCGTGATGGCGATACGGCCGTGGACAATCAACAACACAAAATGGCGCTGTCGTCCCTCGGGCTGGACTGGCGTGGTGAGCGGGCTCGTTTGTCGGCCGACTTTTATAAGCAGCGTGAGCGTATCGACGGCCTCAACTACTTTGGTATCAACACCATTGGACCTAACATCACCCACCTGCCCAGCCCCAAGAAGGGCGATTACGCGCTGGCGCCAGATTGGGCCTACACCATCAACAACACCACCACCACGATGGTGCGGGGCGAGTACGATCTGACAGATTCGCTCACCGCCTACGCGGCATGGGGGCAGCGTGACGGTGGTTACAACGCGCTGATCAACTCAAGCACCCTGGTGAACAACGCGGGTGACATCAGCTCTTTGGCGATTCGTTCGATTCGCAGTGGCACCCAGCAATCCGGCGAGGTCGGTTTGAAGGGCAAATTCCAGACGGGACCTGTGGATCACGCCTGGACCATCGCCGCGACCCGCTTCACGTCCGATAACAGTTTCAAGGATGCCAAGGCCGCGATCCCCGGCAACACCAACTATGACAACCTGAACTTCGGCAACGCGCCGACCTTTCCGGGCTATGGTGTGACCACCTCGCAAATCAGGGCCAACCTGGGCAGCTATGCAATTGCCGACACCTTGTCCTTCGCAGATGGCCGAGTGCAGTGGACCGTGGGTGCCCGTCGCCAGCGCGTGCAAAACACCAACGCCACCTTCGGGTCCACGGCCTCGAAAACCAGCTATGACGAAAGCCGTGTTTCGCCGGCCACCGCGCTTCTGGTCAAGGTGACGGATGAAGTGTCGC
>JBILYW010000548.1:0-3034 GCA_044377555.1 Pseudomonas sp. | reverse complement strand
TGCCGGTTACGGTCGAGCCTTACGCCAAGCTTGAAGTCGCGCCGGACCTGAAAATCTCCCTCAGCCCCGGCAACACTTTGTTGATCGCAGGCCGGGTGAACGTCCCCAAAGGTGAAATCGTGGTTCGCGAGTTGCCGCCCTCGACGGTCAAGGTGTCGGATGACACGGTGATCGTAGGGCAGCAGGCAGCGGATCAGGCGCCACCGATGGTGGTCGACATGGATATCACCGTGGTGGTGGGGCAAGAGCTGCTGACGTTCTCGGGCTTTGGCCTGAACGCCGATCTGGCGGGGCAGGTGCATATTGGCAACAACATGGACACCCGTGGCGAGTTGCGGCTGAACAACGGCCGCTACCGTGCCTATGGCCAGAGGCTGACCATCCGCAGGGCGCGGCTGTTGTTTGCGGGGCCGATTGCCCAGCCGTATCTGGACATTGAAGCGATTCGCCAGACCGACGATGTTATTGCCGGGATTCGTCTGACGGGCAGTGCCGAACAACCCACCACCCAAATCTTCTCGGAGCCTGCCATGAGCCAGGAGCAGGCGCTGTCCTACCTGATTCTGGGACGTCCGCTGACGGGTACCGGCGAAGATGAAAACCTGCTGGCGCAAGCTGCACTGGGCCTTGGGTTGATGGGCAGTTCGGGGGTCACCACCAGCTTGGCGAATCACTTGGGGATCAAGGATTTTGAGCTCGACACCGAAGGCAGTGGCAATGACACCGCCGTGGTGGCCAGTGGCAAGATCAACGAGCGCTTGAGTGTGCGTTACGGGGTTGGCGTGTTTGAACCTGCCAGCACCATTGCCTTGCGTTACAAGCTGAGCAAACGGGTGTATGTCGAGGTGGCCAGCGGCGTGGCCAGCTCGCTGGATATCTTCTACAAGCGGGATTTCTGAACTGATGCCTGCCCGGAACCACTGTGGGATCGGGCTTGCTCGCGATCGCATCACCGCGCTCTGGCAGGTTGACCGCGTCGCCTGCATCGCAGGCAAGCCAGCGCCCACAGTAATCTCCCCTAGTCTGAAGGTAGGGGGGCAGAATCAGCGATTAAGCTGCTTCAGATTTCCTGAGTAATGGAGGGTCCATGGACCGTTTCAACGCGATGCTGGTCTTTACCCGCATCGTTGAACTGGGTGGCTTTTCCAGGGCTGCCGACAGCCTGCAAATGCCGCGCGCATCGGTGACGGTGCTGATCAAGCAGCTGGAAGCTCATCTGGGTGTGCAGTTGTTGCATCGCACCACGCGCCAGGTAAGTCCGACCCTGGACGGTGCGGCCTACTATCAGCGTTGCGTCAACTTGCTGGCTGATCTTGAAGAAGCCGAAGGGCTGTTCCGAAGCAGTCAGCCCAAGGGCACGCTGCGGGTCGAAATGCCTGCGGCGGTGGGGCGTCTGGTGGTGTTCCCGGCGTTGCAGGAGTTTACCCGGCGCTACCCGCTGATCGAACTGGAAATCGGCCTCAACGACCGTCCCGTGGACTTGATCCGCGAAGGGGTGGATTGCGTTATCCGTGGCGGGCTGACGATGGATGACTCGCTGGTGGCCCGGCCGCTGGTGCAGATGGACCAGATCACCTGCGCCAGCCCCGGCTATTTGCAGGTCCACGGGGTACCGCAATCGCTCGAAGACTTGAGCGGGCATCAGGTGGTGGAGTATGTCTCCAGCGTTTCGGGCAAGCGCTACGGGCTGGAGTTTCAGGTCGGCGACGAAGTGCGTCTGGTGGACTTGCCCAGGCAGGTCTCGGTCAACAGTGCAGAGGGGTATCTGGCGGCGTGTGTGGCGGGGTATGGCCTGGTGCAAACGCCGCATTACCATGCCGTGCAACTGGTGCGCGAAGGGCGGTTGCAAGAAGTGCTCAGTGAATGTCTGCCACCGCGTCTGGCGTTGACCGCCCTGTATCCGCCGCATCGGCAATTGTCCCCGCGTGTACGGGTATTTGTGGATTGGCTGGTGGACGTGTGTGCCCGGCCGGGCAGCGGCTTTCGACGTTAACCCGAGCCTGTGGGGCAGGCTCGGGCTGTTTTGTCAGCGGTGGTAATAACCTGAGCCACCATCATGGTGACGGTGACCGTCGTGCCATCCATGGCCTGGGAAAAACACGCATCCGCTCATGGCCAGGATGAGCATTAACGGAACCAGCCTGGTGATTCGACGCAACATGTCTAAATCCTCATGGTTAGAACCGGTGGCAGCTAAAAAGCTTCCCCGGCTGTAATATGAGACCCCGGATGTTTCAATTCATTTGCGTAAACCAAACATATTTGTTGAATTTGCGGTTTGCGTTTTCAGACTTACTTTCAGGAACAGGCTATGACCTCTTCGCAACGCTTGAAATACTCGATTTTGATTTCACTGGTCGTTCTGGGGATCATGTTCGGTCTTTCGTACATGCAAAACGCCGGCATGATCACCGAGAAAATGTTCCAGTACATCGCCATCGGCGTGGCAGTGGTTGTGGTGGTGATCAATGGCGTGATGCGCCGCAAGACCAAGATTTAAGCTTCGATCCTGCCGGTCAAAACGGCTTCAGCCTGCGGATGCAGGCTGTAGCTCTTGTCGCTGTTGAGCACCACCACCCCCTCGCTGCACAAGCGTTTGAGCACCTCGCGCACACTCAGGAATGACAGTGGAATATCCAGTGCCTGCAAGTGGCTGTGCATGCCGCGCACCCCGAGCCGGCGCTCATTTCCGGCCGCTGTCAGCAACGCGTCAATGACCTTGAGCCGCACCAGGCTGGTACGCAGCCCGAAGCATTTGAGCAGGTGACGGATCCGTTCGTTGCCGTGCAAGGGCGCCAGTGTTTCCAGCAACCCTGGATCGGGTTGAAAATTTGCGTCGCGATGCTGCTGGCTACCATCCGTTGGTATATGCGAGTTGTGCATGTAAAAAACTCCTTTTCAGAGCCCGATCAGGAAAAGAAAAAAATGCTCTTAGTTAACTAGACGAATGAGCGGCTTAAATCATGAACATTGGAATGTAGAAAATTTGTCGTAAATTCGTCTCGATTGCGTATGCACCCAGTGCAGGCGGGGG
>JBILYW010000072.1:0-9330 GCA_044377555.1 Pseudomonas sp. | reverse complement strand
GCGGGCCCGGTCCCCCATGTCAGCGGTAAAGCGATTAAGCCGGCATTACCCAGGGCTGCAACGCGTAGCCTTCGCTGCTCAGCTCGGCCCGGGCTTGTGCCAGCAGGCTTTCGAGTTGGGCGGCGTCTGCGCAGGCGCTGCGCGGGATCTGTTTTTGGCCGATACGGGTACTGGTGCGGTCGATAACGGTCAGGCTCAATTCGCCGTGGCCGTCCTGTGCAGCCCAGGCAACGCATTGAAAAGGTTCAAAGGCGTGGCCGGCAATCAAAAGTGCTTCGTTGAAACGGAGCGGGGCGTTCATAGGGTCGTCTCTCTCGTGTGCCCATCAAGTGATTAACCGTCGGCTGGGCTTACCGTTCGGTTGGTTACTTGTACTGATGACTTCTGACCGGCATCAGGTCACACACTTTCGTCACTTTTTTAAAAGTATTTTCACCCGACTGATCCAGATCAATGTTTGCAGTGCCTGCAAACATTGCTCCTATTCATTTGGGTGTACACAGTTTAATTGGCTATTAGTGTTATAAAAAAACGATCCTGAACTTTTGCCCAGTCTTGCTAAGGTTACGCTTGAGTCGAACAAGGGACTGTTTCTATTGCTGTTTTAATTCTTTGGCGCCAAGGAACAGTCATGCTCACGATGCCATCTGCGCGACGTCTGCTGGTCGTTGATCCCTGTGAAGATTGCCATGACTTGCTCCCCGGGCTGCGAACGCTGGGCTGGGCCGTAGACAGTTGCAGCCTGGCAACCGTGGTTGACCGCGCTTGCGACGTTGGGCTGTTCAGGTTGCAGCCTGATCATCTTGAGCGCCCCGAAGCGGTGAAAGACATGATCAGCCGCAGCGGTACCGAGTGGATTGCGGTGCTGACCCCGGATGTTCTTAAACTGAAGAATGTGGGGGACTTTGTCTGCGAGTGGTTTTTTGACTTCCACACCTTGCCCTTCGATGTCTCGCGGGTACAGGTCACGCTCGGCAGGGCCTTCGGCATGGCGCGACTGCGTGGCCGGGTGCTTACCCACGCCGACAGGCGGGTAGATGAGCTGCTGGGTGACAGCCAGAGCATGCGCAACATGCGCAAAATCCTCGGCAAGTTCGCGCCCACCCAATCACCCATACTGATCCGCGGTGAAAGCGGTACCGGCAAGGAACTGGTTGCCCGCACCCTGCATCGCCAGTCCTTGCGCAGCTCCATGCCCTTTGTTGCGATCAATTGCGGTGCCATCCCGGAAAACCTGATCCAGTCAGAACTGTTTGGCCATGAGAAAGGTGCGTTCACGGGCGCCCATCAGCGCAAGATCGGACGTATCGAAGCGGCCAACGGCGGCACGTTGTTCCTGGATGAGATCGGCGATCTGCCGCTGGAACTGCAAGCCAATCTGCTGCGCTTTTTGCAGGAAAAACACATAGAAAGGGTGGGCGGCAGCCAGCCTATTCCCGTCGATGTGCGGGTGCTGGCGGCCACCCATGTGGACCTCGAAGCCGCGATTGTGAGCGGGCGCTTTCGCGAAGACCTGTACTACCGGCTCAACGTCCTGCAGGTGGTCATGGCTCCTTTGCGTGAGCGTCATGGTGATCTGGCCATGCTGGCCAATCATTTTGCCAATTTCTACAGCCTGGAAACCGGTCGCCGCCCCCGCACTTTCAGTAATGACGCCCTGATTGCCATGGTTAATCATCCCTGGCCCGGCAATGTGCGCGAACTGGCCAACCGCGTGCGCCGGGGGCTGGTCCTGGCGGAAGGGCGCCAGATCGAGGCCCATGACCTGGGGCTGGAGTCGCTCCCGGTCTTTGCGGGCACCATGTGCACCCTGGAGGAGTACAAGGACCGGGCAGAGCGTCAGGCACTGAGCGAGGTGCTGGACCGGCACGGCGATAACCTGAGCCTGGCGGCCAAGGTGCTGGGGGTTTCGCGCCCGACGTTTTACCGGTTGCTGCACAAGCATCACATCCGCTAGGCCCCATCCAGCCACCCAGAAAACAAAAGGCCCGCAGCGTTTGAGCGCTGCGGGCCTTTTGTCGGGAGCGTTTAGAAGTAGTACGGGAATTTAAGGCTGAAGGTGAAGTCTGGTGCATCGTCGGTCAGGCCAATCGACAGGTTTGGCACGATGGTCAGGTTGTCGGTGGCAGCCACGGTCATGCCGACGTTGAAGTAGCCCGCGTTGGCATCGCTGGTGGTGACGGTTTGCCAGTCCCCGCCATCCTGCTTGAGCTTGCTCTTTTTCTGGATCAGGTCGGACACGGAGAACGACATACTCATTTTTTCGTTGAGTGCGAATGCAACACCGGCACCAATCTGGAAGCTGTCACCCAGTTTGACCTTGCCCGGTTGCTTCAGGTTGTTGGTGGAGCTGATGTCGTCAAAAGACTCTTCCAGGTTGTGGGTGTACGACAGGGAGCCGAACAGTACCGCCGGGTCGAAGGTTTTAACCAGGGAAATGGCAGGGCTGATCGACCACACGCCGTTACCGGTCGGCAGGTCTTCAGGGGTGAAGACGTTGGTGTTGTCAACCGATTGCACCAGCTTGATCCCGAACGGGTCTTTGCCGGTAGGGGCCTTGACCCGCACGCTGAAGACCGCATCGGGGGTGTTGACCGACTCGTCGAGGAACTTGTAAGCCACGCCAAAGTTGATGTCGCCAATGGTCGGGTCGCGGGTGACCGTTTCTTCTGAAGTCGCCTGTGCATCACCGCCGTTGGCACCGCCGGACTGGTAGGTCGACTCGCGATAGATCACGGGTACGTTCACGTCGAACTGCCAGCGGTTATCCAGGTTGTAACGGCCGGTCAGGTCCAGAGTCCAGTTGTCGGCCTTGATGCGATCGAGGTTGAGGTTGCCCAGGAAAATCGAGTCCAGGGCCAGGAAGCCATTGAGGATCAGCTGACGGGTGTCATAGCGCGAATACGTGATGCCGGTTTCGAAGCTGAACTTGCCACCGCCGAAAAATCCGCTGGCTTCATCGTAAAGGTTGACCACGCTCTGGGCGGGTGCGGAATCATCCTTCAAGGACTCCCCATACGAACTGCCGGCGGCGGCGCTTGCCGCTCCACCTGCCGCGCCACCGCTGGCTGCGATGACACCCTTGTTGCCTTTCATGTCGGCCGGCGATTTGGCCAGGCGCTTGGGGGCTGGTGCTGCCGGCTGGTCTTCAACTTGACGAACCCGTTGTTCAAGTACTGCCAAGGCTTTTTGTTGTTGGTCGTAACGTTGGCGAAGCTCCAGTAGTTCTTTTTTTAGTAGCTCTACATCACCATCAGGGGCTGCATAAAGCAGGGCTGACGGCAGTAGAGTGCTCATACATACGACTGCGCGAAAAGTTAACGTTCGATGCATGAAATAGGCCGCCCAAGTAGACCGAATTGTAAGTCAAGAGCCTAGTTCAATATCCCATGTTGCGTAGACCTTTTAACGGACTAAGGTTGCAATCAAGCGCACCGGTACTTGGCAAGTTATTGCGCAACACCACATTAAGTTGGGTAAGGTTATTTACCGAGTTGCCTCCACCTAATAGGGTTGTGCTCTGCAACACGCCACCTTGAGCGATTTGTTGCAATGAACTGCCCTGATTGTTGTTGGCCTGGATCGCCACCTGGACACCGCCACCAGTAGCGGAAACGCTCAGGTTGCCTGCACTGCTTGTTTGCGTGACGGGGTTATTGGCGGTCAGCAAGACGCCTTGCTGGTTCACCACCGGGGCCTGATTGGCTTCGCTGACATTGATATCGACGTTGTTGTAGGCCGTGTTGTTGTCGCCGGCAGCCCGTACGCTCTGGGTCACGCCCTGGCCTGTGGTCAGCCCTGTGCCGCCTGTCACCATGCCGGTGCCGGCAGATACCGGTGCGCCGTTGCCGGCGGAGCTGTAGGTCGAGACATAGAACCGGGGTTCGACGGTACTTTGCACGGTCATGCTGGTTGAAGCGCCAACAATCCCGCCGTTACTGCTGGTCCAGGTACTGTTCATCACAATGCCGAAACTGATGATCCGCCCCGGCATCACGAATCGACCGCGCAGTTGGGCCATCTCAGCATCTTTCAATTCGACCGGTTTAAAGGTCGAGGCCGCCTGGGCGGGCAGGCTGCCCGCAAGGCATGCGGCAATCAGCCAATAGTGAGTTTTCATGTGCTGCTCCAGGAGCGTCTGGCCCCGTCGCCATGATTGGCACACCTAAAAGAAGTCGCTTTGGATAAACCCGAAGTCCATGAGCTCTGCGTCTTTGACCGGGCTGAACATATCCAGCTGGTTTTTTGCCGTCAGCGGAGCAGGGGGCGTCAGTAGCGCGTTGGTTTTGTCGTAACCGGGGCCAATGATGGCGAACACGATGCCATTCCAGCCCTTGAGGAAGTCTTCATGGGAATAGCGCTTGTGGCCCAGCACCGGATCGCCGATGTAGACCCAGTCTTTCTGGGTGCGTTGCAGGACCACAAAGTGCTTGTAGCCACGTATGTCCAGCAGCACCACAACAGGAATGTTCACACTTTCAAGGCTCTGGGCCGGTATCCGGTAACCCCGGGCACGCATGCCGATACTTTCGACGTAGCGCTTCATGTCGAGCATTGAAAAGCCCTGGGTGCGTACCAGGTCCTGATCTGCGTTTTGCAGCATGCCCTTGATGATCTGGTCTTCGTTGACGTCCAGCCAGTAGGCCTGTCGCAGTACGGTAGCAAGCGCCGCGGCACCACAACTGAAATCGGTTTTTTGTTCGACGATGTCGGTAAAGCGTCGCTCACGGATGCTCTGCACCTGCTTGAACACCAGATTGCCGCCAGGCATGGCAGCGATTGGCATCTGTGCGGCCTGGGCCGTACCGGCCAGGCAGAGCATGAAGGAGAGAGCAGCAATACGCATGATCAATACGCCCTGAAGTAGAGAAAGGGTCCCGTAACGGGACCCTTTTTTAACTGTCGCGATTACATGCAGACTTTGCAGCCAGCAGCGATGGACAGAGAGTTGCTTTGTTGGTTGCCCACACCGGCTGCGATGTTGGCACCGCCATTACCCGAGATGCCATTGAATGAATGGTCCATGGTGGCGTTGTTCACGACAGGGGTGGTGTTGTGGTTCCCGTATGAGCCTTGCGACCAGGTATTCACATTGCTCAGGTAGGACGCCCCAGCCTCGTTGATCACCGACAGATTGTTCGAGGTTTGGTTGGCGGTTGCGCCTGCGCCTGCGATACGGCCATTGGATACGGCGATGGCCAGGTTGTTTTTCTGTTGGTTGAAGTCGCCGGCAGCCACGTTTATGCCCACATTGCCTGAGCTGCCATTGCCTGAACTGTCGAGCTTGGCGTTATTTTGTGTGCCGTAGTTGTGGTCGTTGTTATGACTGTTGGTCTGGGTTGCGCTGGTCAGGGAGGCGGCAGTACCAAAGACGAACGTTTCGTCAGCGGTTGCGATTGCAACGGCGTTGTCTTGTTGGTTGCCAGAGCCAGCTGCGGCGTTCACACCCATGTTGCCTTCAGCCCCTTTGACGGAGTCTTTGACGGTAGCGGTGTTTTTGATCGCTTTGTTGGTCACATTGTTGTTGTGACTGTTTTGCACATCAATCACAACAGCAGCAGCGGCCGCATTAGGGTCCAGGGTGTATGAAGGTGGATTCGATGGAGGTGGTGGGCCATCGTTGTGAGCGTGTGCAGCTACGGACAGAAGTGCGGCCATAGCGAAAGCCAGAGGTTTCAGAGCGCTTGACGGTTTCATGGTGTTTCTCCGTGCTTCATTAGTGAGTTAAGTGTTGGCACTTTCTAATTGCACTGCGTTGTTGCCGGGTCAGTCAGCAACCCGGATGTTGAGGGTGTTAGCCATGCGGTTCCCCACCCCTGCACTCTGGTTCAACTGCACCACCCCGCGGCTGCCGGTGAAGGCCTGGTCGCCTGTCACGACCTGGCGGCTGCCGCTGGTGGGGGGAGCAGTGCCCGAGTCTGGAAGCAGCGCCACGTTCTGCTGTGACAGGGCGCTGTCGTCGATGCCTTGGGGTTGGGCACTGATGCCGACCCGCACTGCATTGACCATTTGGTTGTTGGCGCCGGCGGACTGGTTGATCCCGATCACGCCGGTGCCATTGCTGAATGAGTTGCCGAGAATCGCTGCCTTGGCATTGAGCGAAGGGTCGGCACGGGTGTTGAGTTTTTGGGTGACGGAGGTGGAGGCGTGTGCCTCGGTGCCGATGGCAACAGCCCGGATGTTGACTTGCTGCTGCTGATCGCCAGCCGCCTGGTTGACCGTGACGTTGCCATGGTAATCAGCACTGGAACTGTTGATCTCGGCGTTGTTGCTGCTGGCAGCCAGCACGTTGGCACTGGCCAGCAGCGCGGCAATCAGTAAGTGCAGACGGCGAGCGGTCATATCATTTCCCCTGGCTCAGTATTGAGAGCGGGCGCATGCCCTGTTCGATGCTGTTGCCGATCGTGTTGGACACCGTGCCGCCGCTGCCGCCGCCATGGCCGTTGGTCATGCCCGGCAGGCCGTTACTGTTGCTGAGCCCTGGCAGTGAATTGGTGTGGGGAATGATGGTGCGGTTGATCGAAGCACCGGTGCTCACGCCGGCAAAGTCACCATCACTGAGTTCACCGGTTGCGCCCAGAACTTGTGCTGAAGGGTTGGCATTCACGGTGCGCGGATCGGGGTCGGGATGCATGGGCGGGTTACCCACCGCATAGGGTTGAACTGTACGTGTCACCACAATCTCGCCATTAGGCGCGGCCTGGACGGTGCAGCACAAACCCATCAAGGCGCTCAAGCCACAAGCCGTCAGCAAATTATGGTTACCGCGATAGAGGTGACGCATGTTCGTGCTCCCTGTATTCGACGCTGGCCCTAGTCAGCGTATTAAGAAGAGAGCAGAAGCTGTGCCACTTTATGTTTAGCCTTTAAAAACAACAGCTGTTGTAATCGTGTCGTTGTATGCCCAGGCCGAGTGTTTCAAACGTGAGACGCATAATGACCCGCTGGAATAAGCATCAGGCCAGGCAGGTACACTGTTTTAATGCTGTATCGGGAAGTGTTTCACGGACTTTACAATAAGCCGGAAAAAGCGTGAGCCCTGTGTTTTAGCGGCTTTGGCGTCGAGCGAGTGTTTCAGGAATGGACAACTTCAGGGTGCTGAAACCTTTAACTTGCGGGGCAGAAAGTTAAAGGTCTCAAGTGCCATAACTAAAAGACTAAGGATTTATTAATAAGTTGCTTGTGGGGCGATTAATTGTTCAACCGCGGCAAAAGCCTGCTGCTGACGAGCCTGCCAATCGCCCTTAACAACCTGTACGGGTTGTTGATGGCGATCGAGCCATTGCGCACTGGCGTTGAAAAATGCCTGACGTTCAGCCAGCGAGGGTTGGCAGCGTTGACCGTCGGGTGTCCATTCCACATCATCGGGCGACAGCAGCAGGTGCAGGTCGTAATGACGGCTTAGCAGTTGCGCTTCCAGCCAGTCAGGGCAGTCGTCAAACAGGGTCTGGCTCCACAGCATGTTGCTCAGCAAGTGGGTGTCCAGAATCAGCAGCTCGGGCTGTTGGCTCCGTGCCTGATCTTCCCAGTCGAGCTGGCCACGGGCGATCGCCGGAATGTCTGCCAGGCAGGTGTCGCGGGGGTTTTGTTCGATGAAGTAACGGACATATTCGCCCACCAGAATGCCGCCGAAGTGCTGCTGCAACTGCGCAGCCAACCAGCTTTTACCACTCGACTCCGGCCCTGCCAGTACCACCACCTTCATGTGCGCAGCGCCGGGTCGCGGTGCCAGTCACGCCAGCCCTGGATTGCGATGACCGTGAACAGCGCGTACAGGCCCGCCGTCCCGTACAGATCCTGGTAAGCAAAGAAGCCGATGTAAAACACGTCGATCACACACCACAGTGCCCAGCACTGCAGGCGTTTTTGGGCCATCCACACTTGGGCGACCAGGCTGAAAGCGGTCAGCGCTGCATCCTGCCAAGGGAACTGGGAATCGGTCCAGTGCGCCATCGAGGCGCCCAATGCCAGGCTGCCCGCAGCGCCGATAACCAACCCGAGTACCACATGCAGGGCACTTAACCGGGTCACGACGCGGCCCTCATGTTGCTCGCCCGCGCGGGTCCACTGCCACCAGCCATAAACTTGCAGCAGGGCAAAGAACACTTGCAACAACATGCCGGAGTACAGTTTGAGGCCGAAAAAAATCCAGCTGTAAAGCAGCACCATCACCAGGCCAATGGGCCAGCACCAAGGGTTCTGCTTGACCGTCAACCAGACGGCGATCACGCCGAGTGCGGCGGCAAACAGTTCGAGCCCTGACATTGGGATTCCTGGGGGTGAGAGAGAAGGGCGGCGATTGTAGCAAACCTTGGCGCATTGCAGTCCCGGTAGTCTCTGACGAGGAGCGGGGCTGCGATGGGAGTCCCGCTCTCAGCCTCGTCAGCGATTACGGGTGTTATCGGGGTTTGTGCAGCAGCACGTAATCGTTTTTATCGAAACGGCCGCTGAGTGCCGGTGCGATGTTGCCCAGTTCACTGCCTTGCAGGGCCTCGTAATCCTTGCGGTCCATGACGATCCAGACCGGGGCTGGCAATTCGCTCAGTTCGGCGGGCGATTGCGTAAACAGCGGCAGCAGGTCGCGGTTTACGTTGACCATGAACTTGATGGCCTTGGCATCTTTGCCCATGCCGTGCAGCACCAGCGGAGCCGGGGCTTGTTCGATCAATTGCATGGTTTTCTGAGTGAATGCGCGGGTGTCGTACAGGCTGCGTTCGGCCGGTTCATACACCATGATGTAACTGCTCCAAAGCGCCAGTACCGCACATGCCGCCAACCCGGCAACGCGCCATCGGGCTTTGAACAGCAAACCCACAGCCAGTAGCTGCAGAACCGCCAGCACCACAAAAGTGCCGTTCAATGCAGGCAGTTGCTCGCCAAAGCGCGAGCGGGCAACCAGCAAACCGGCAATCAACAAACCCGGCAGCAGTACAAAAATGCCCTGTATGAAACCGCGCAAGACGCCAAACACCCGGCCCTGCATCACTTGAAACGGATACGCCGCAATGATCGCGACCATTGGCATCATGGGCAGCAGGTATCGAGCTTTCTTGGCTTGAGGAATCGACAGTCCGATCATCACCACCAGAGCGGCTGCAACGCAGTACTTGACCAGTTGCAGAGCCGGTCCCGATTGCGCGCGCCCGGCAATCAGGATCGCTGCCAGCACTGCGACCGCCAGCGGGTAAGCCAGCGCATAGTTGCCCATGGAACTGGTGAAGTAATACAGCACGCTGCTGGCGCCTTCGGTGCCGTCCATGCGCCCGGTAACCTGCATGCGGATCACTTCATGAACAAAGTCTTCACCACCACTGATCCAGGCCAGCATCA
>JBILYW010000547.1:0-3046 GCA_044377555.1 Pseudomonas sp. | reverse complement strand
CCGATCACGCGCCCTACAGCGCCGAAATCTTGAATTTTACGCCGTCGTTACCCGTGGTCATGACCGAAAAAGACGCGGTGAAGTGCCGCGACTTTGCGTCACCTGACTGGTGGTACCTGGCGGTTGACGCAGTGCCCTCAGAGGCTTTCGCCCTTTGGTTTGATCAACAGCTACTGCGTCTTTTGCCCTAACTCATCTTTATCCAGGGGAACCCTTATGGACACCAAACTGCTCGATATCCTTGCTTGTCCTGTTTGCAAAGGCCCGCTCAAGCTCAGCGCCGATAAAACCGAGCTGATCAGCAAAGGCGCCGGTCTGGCATACCCGATTCGTGATGGCATTCCGGTAATGCTCGAAACCGAAGCCCGCACCCTTACCGCAGAAGAGCGTCTGGATAAATGATTCCGGTTTTCACAGTCGTTATCCCGTCGCGCTTTGCCTCGACCCGTTTGCCCGGCAAGCCGCTGCAAATGATCGCCGGCAAGCCGATGGTCCAGCACGTCTGGGAACAAGCCTGTAAAAGCAGCGCGCAGCGCGTGGTGGTTGCCACTGACGATGTGCGCATTGTCGAGGCTTGCAAGGCGTTCGGCGCCGAGGTGTTGCTGACCCGTGCCGATCACGAGTCGGGCACCGACCGTCTGGCCGAAGTGGCTACGCAACTGGGGCTGGCCAACGATGCCATCGTGGTCAATGTCCAGGGTGACGAGCCCATGATCCCGCCGCAGGTGATCGATCAGGTGGCCGTCAACCTGGCCGCCCACAGCGAAGCGAGCATGGCCACACTGGCCGAGCCGATTGAAGACGCCGAGACGCTGTTCAATCCCAATGTGGTCAAGGTGGTCAGTGACATCAATGGCCTGGCGCTGACATTCAGCCGGGCCACATTGCCCTGGGCCCGGGATGAATTTGCCCGGAACCCGGCCCAACTGCCGGCCGGCGTGCCTTATCGCCGGCATATCGGCATCTACGCCTATCGTGCGGGTTTCCTGCATGACTTCGTGAGCTGGGGCCCTTGCTGGCTGGAAAATACCGAGCGCCTAGAGCAGCTGCGAGCCCTCTGGCATGGGGTGCGGATTCACGTGGCCGATGTGCTCGAAGCGCCGCCTGCCGGCGTTGATACCGTTGAAGACCTTGAACGCGTTCGGCGTTTGCTGGAGTCATGAGTTTGAACGTTCAGGTCAATGCATCACTCAAGCCCTTCAACAGCTTTGGCGTTGATGTGACGGCGAGCCTGTTTGCGCAAGCCCATACCGATGCCGATGTGCGTGAGGCGTTGCTGTATGCAGCGGATCGCAAACTGCCGTTGCTGGTCATTGGCGGCGGCAGCAACCTGTTGCTCACCGGCAATGTCACGGCATTGGTTCTGCGCATGGCCAGTCGTGGCATTCGCTTGCTGGAAGATGACGGCGAGCGCGTGGTGGTCGAGGCCGAAGCGGGCGAGGTGTGGCATGCCTTTGTGCTGTGGACCCTTGAACAAGGCCTGTCAGGCCTTGAAAACCTCAGCTTGATACCCGGAACCGTGGGTGCTGCGCCGATGCAGAATATTGGCGCTTACGGGGTTGAGATCAAGGACGTGTTTGCAGGGCTCACCGCACTGGATCGCCAAACCGGCGAGCTGCGCGATTTCACCTTGGCCGAGTGCAACTTTGGCTATCGTGACAGCCTGTTCAAACAGCAGGCAGGGCGCTGGCTGATTCTGCGGGTGAGATTCGCCCTCAGTCGTGCCGCAAGCCTGCACCTGGAGTACGGTCCTGTGCGTCAGCGCCTCAGTGAGCAGGGCATCGACCAGCCGACGGCCAGCGATGTGAGTCGCGCAATCAGCAGTATCCGCAGCGAGAAGCTCCCGGACCCGGCAGTGCTGGGCAATGCGGGCAGTTTTTTCAAAAACCCTGTGGTGTCTGCCACCCTGGCCGCTGAGCTGAAGCTGGCGCATCCCGGCATGATTGGCTATCCACAAGCCGATGGGCGGGTGAAGCTGGCGGCGGGCTGGCTGATCGAAGCTGCGGGCTGGAAGGGTTTTCGTGAGGCTGATGCCGGCGTGCATCGTCTGCAGTCGCTGGTACTGGTCAACTATGGTTCGGCTACCGGCTTGCAGTTGCTGGCCCTTGCGCAGCGTATTCAGGCTGACATCGAGCAGCGCTTCGCGGTGCAGCTGGAGATGGAGCCTAACCTGTATTAGTGGCTTGAGTGCCTGTTTCCCGGTCTGGAATATTAATGAATCGAATACCGGCAGGGGCGCTGGCGCTGGCGCTGGTGACGTTAACCGGTTGTGTCACCGCACCGCCCAAAGATCAAAACAATCTGTGCAATATCTATCGTCAATACCCGGCCTGGTACAAGGACTCGGTAGCGATGCAGAGTCGCTGGGGTACGCCTGTTCATGTTGCGATGGCAATCATGAAGCAGGAAAGCAGCTTTGTCGCCGACGCACTTCCGCCCCGCGCCTACCTTCTGTGGGTTATCCCGTGGGGAAGGGTCAGTCCGTCCTACGGCTATGCGCAGGCTCAGCCGCCGGCATGGAGCGACTTTGAAAGAAGCATGGGCAGTTCAGGCTCTCGCGACAACTTTGATGATGCCATCATGTTTATCGGCTGGTACGCCGCCGGAACCCAGCAGCAGTTGGGGATCTCCAAGTGGGATACATATAACCAGTACCTGGCGTATCACGAGGGCAGGGGCGGTTACAGCCGCAATACCTACCGCGCCAAACCCTGGTTGATGCAGGTGGCCCGCAAAGTCGAGCAGCAGGCCAAGACCTATGGTGCGCAGCTGGGGCAGTGTCGCGGTGAGCTGGAGAGAGGTCGCCGCACGTTCTGGTTCTTCTGATCGATGTCTGAATCCCGCGTATAAAAAAAGCCCCGCCAGTTCAGAACTGGCGGGGCTTTTTAATGGCCTGTGGAATTACGCGAGGGGTTTGGACTCGTGTTCTTCCTGGGCGGGTGCCTGAGCAGCGGCAGCGGCGGCTGCAGCAGCCTCTTCACGCTTGCGGCGACGCACTTCGCGCGGGTCGTTAGGTGCACGACCATTGCTTGGCAGGGCGACGGCA
>JBILYW010000546.1:0-3050 GCA_044377555.1 Pseudomonas sp. | reverse complement strand
GGGTCAGGGCCTTCTTGATTGGAGCGGCTTCCGGTCTGGTCGAGCCGGTATTTGCGGTGCTGTGTGCCTGGCTGGTGAACCTTGCCGAAGTATTGTTGCCGTTGGGGTTGGCCTTGGCGGCAGGGGCGATGCTGCTGGTGGTGACGCAGGAGGTGATCCCCGAGTCGCGCCGCAATGGTCACGACAAACTGGCGAGTCTGGGGTTGTGCGTCGGTTTTTGCCTGATGATGGTGATGGATACGGCGTTGGGGTAGGTTGCCGTAAATCTGACGTACCTGTAGCCGCTGCCGAAGGCTGCGGTCGAGCGCGAAGCGGTCGCGCGCTATTGATAATGGTCCTGAGGACCTTATCGCGGCCTGCAGCAGCGGCTACAGGCTGAATCTGCCACTGACTTACTCGCCTTCGTCGAAGAAGTTGTTGATCAGCTTGGCCAGCGCATCCAGTGCTTCCTGTTCTTTCTCACCTTCGGTCTTCAGGTGGATGATGGTGCCTTTACCTGCCGCAAGCATCATCATGGCCATGATGCTTTTGCCGTCGACCATTGATTCAGGTGTGCGTCCTGCTCTTATCTGACATGGATACTGACCCGCGATACCGACGAACTTTGCCGATGCCCGGGCGTGCAAGCCCAGTTTGTTGATGATTTCAATTTCCAGTGCAGGCATCGCAGGGTAGATCCTTCAAGTAAGGTCGCGGTGGCGAACCTGAACGTTCTTCAGAGTTTCTTGCAGGCACTTGCCCAGGCGTTCGGTCAGGTACACGGAGCGGTGATGCCCGCCCGTGCACCCAATGCCAATGGTCACATAGGCACGATTGCTTGCGGCAAAGCGGGGTAGCCACTTAAGCAGGTAGCTGGAGATGTCCTGGAACATCTCTTCAACATCCGGCTGGGCGGCCAAATACTCAGCCACCGGCTGGTCCAGCCCTGACTGTTCCCGAAGCTCGGGTTTCCAATAGGGGTTGGGCAGGCAACGAACGTCAAACACAAGGTCGGCATCCACCGGCATCCCGCGCTTGAAACCGAATGACTCAACCAGAAAGGCAGTGCCGGGCTCCGGCTTGTTTAGCAGGCGCAGCTTGATGGTGTCGCGCAGCTGATACAGGTTCAGATTGGTGGTGTTGATGGTCAGGTCGGCCAGGTCGGCGATCGGGCCGAGCAACTGGGTTTCGTCACGAATGGCCTCGGCCAGCGAACGGCTGGCGCTGCTGAGCGGGTGACGCCGACGGGTTTCCGAGAAGCGCTTGAGCAAGGTTTCTTCGTCGGCATCCAGGTACAGGACATCGCACTGGATATGACGGTTGCGCACTTCTTCAAGCAATTGCGGGAAACGAGACAAGTGACTCGGCAGGTTTCTCGCGTCAATCGACACGGCCACCAGCGGCTGTGCCAGTTCCGTGTGGATCAGTGCTCGTTCCGCCAGCTCAGGCAGCAAGCCGGCTGGCAGGTTGTCGATGCAATAGAAACCGTTGTCTTCAAGGACGGCGAGGGCAGTGCTTTTACCGGAGCCGGAGCGTCCGCTGACAATGACTAAGCGCATGATTAATGACCGTTCTGTACGTCCAGAACAACCTGATACAACGCTTCGTTGCTGGATGCACTGCGCAGTTTTTCGCGCACGTCCTTGCGATCGAGCATGCTGGCGATCTGCCGGAGCAGTTCCAGGTGTGCATCGGTTGCCGCTTCGGGCACCAGCAAAACGAAAAGCAGGTCGACCGGCGCGCCATCGATGGCGTCGAAATCTATGGGGGCATCGAGGTGCAGCAAGGCGCTGACAGGCGACTCGCAACCCTTGAGGCGGCAATGGGGTATGGCGATGCCGTTACCAAAACCGGTAGATCCCAGTTTTTCACGGGCAATAAGGCTCTCGAAAACATCCTGCATTTCCAGACCAGGCACTTCGCGGCTGATCAGGTTGGCAATGTGTTCGAGTGCGCGCTTTTTACTGCCGCCCGGCGCGTTCACAAGGGAGCGGCCGGGGGTCAGGATACTTTCAAGTCGGATCATGGGTAGGGAGTATTAACGACCGGTTGCGCCCTGGAGCAGGCTTTGGGTCTTTTCCTTATGCTTTTTCAGTTGGCGATCAAGCTTGTCAGTGAGCAGATCAATGGCGGCATACATGTCGTCATGCTCGGCGTTGGCAACGACTTCTCCTCCATGGATGTGCAAGGTGGCTTCGATTTTCTGTTTCAGTTTTTCGACCGCCATCGTTACCTGTACGTTGGTAATCTTGTCGAAATGACGCTCCAGCCGGTCGAGTTTTTCGCCGATGTAAGCGCGTAGCGGTTCGGTGACTTCCAGTTGGTGTCCACTGATGTTGACTTGCATACAGTTTCTCCTTTGATGCCATTGCATAAAGCGGCAGGCCGAGCAGCCTGCCACTGAAACGCCGGGGTCCGTGGCTTACATCAAACGCTTGCGTTCGCTCGAAGGCGCTATCCCTAGGGATTCGCGGTACTTGGCGACGGTGCGACGGGCTACCTGAATACCTTGTGCCTCCAGTAAACCAGCGATCTTGCTGTCACTCAACGGCTTTTTCTGATTTTCAGCGGCAACCAGTTTTTTGATGATGGCACGGATGGCGGTGGAGGAGCATTCACCGCCTTCGGAGGTGCTGACGTGGCTGGAGAAAAAGTACTTGAGCTCATAAATGCCGCGCGGGGTATGCATGAACTTTTGTGTGGTAACCCGGGAAATGGTGGACTCATGCATGCCGACCGCTTCTGCAATGTCATGCAGCACCAGTGGCTTCATGGCTTCGTCGCCATACTCCAGAAAACCGCGCTGATGCTCGACGATCTGAGTCGCCACTTTCATCAGGGTTTCGTTGCGGCTTTGCAGGCTTTTGATGAACCAGCGCGCTTCTTGCAGCTGGTTGCGCATGAAGGTGTTATCGGCACTTGTGTCGGCGCGGCGCACGAAGCCTGCGTACTGCGGGTTGACCCGCAAGCGTGGTACGGACTCCTGGTTAAGCTCTACCAGCCAGCGTTCGTTGTCCTTGCGTACGATCACGTCAGGCACGACGTATTCAGCTTCGCTGGACTCGATTTGC
>JBILYW010000545.1:0-3056 GCA_044377555.1 Pseudomonas sp. | reverse complement strand
CAGCGCCCGATCCACTTTATCCACTGCGCGCGCAATGCCCAGGTGCATGCGTTCCGTACCTGGGTCGATGAACTGGCAGAACAGCACCCCCAGTTGCAGCGTTTCTACTGCTACGCCGAGCAGGATGGGTCGGCAGATCATGTAGGCCTGTTGACTGAGGAAGTACTGGCACAGTGGTTGCCTCAAGAGCGCGATCTGGATGCTTACTTCCTGGGCCCCAAGGGCTTTATGGGCGCCGTAAAACGCCACCTCAAAGCCCTAGGCGTACCGGAGCAGCAAAGCCGCTACGAGTTCTTCGGCCCGGCGGCCGAGCTGAAATAACCGCCAATACAGGTTAAAAGCTGTAGCCGCTGCCGCAGGCTGCGATAAGGGCCGCAGGGCCTTGCAAAGCAGGATCGCTGCGCAACCCATCGCCGCCTGCGGCAGCGGCTACAAAAGCTGGGCCTTAATCCCCCATTAATCCCCCTGCGACATTTTTCCTGCGGCGTTCAGATACATCCAACCCGGGGGGCAGGGTGTAAACTGCGCGCTTTACACACTCAGGCAAAGGGACGCGGGATGACGGAAGACATGATGCAATTGGGTCGGGAGAAACGCTTCCTGGTCCTGCTGGGGCTGATCTGCCTGGCGCTGATTGGCGGTGCGCTCTACATGCAGATCGTGCTCGGCGAGGCGCCTTGCCCGTTGTGCATCCTGCAACGCTATGCCCTGCTGCTGATCGCGATCTTTGCCTTTATAGGCGCCGCGATGCCTGGCCGGCGCAGCCTGACAGTACTTGAAGTGCTGGTCGTGCTGAGCGCCATCGGTGGCATTGTCGCTGCCGGGCGTCACGTTTATATCCTGGCCAACCCTGCGGTGAGCTGCGGTCTTGACGCGTTGCAACCGATTGTCGATGGTCTGCCGCTGGCGGCGATCTTCCCGCTGGGGTTTCAGGTCGACGGTTTTTGCTCAACCCCGTATCCGCCCGTGCTCGGCCTGTCGCTGGCGCAGTGGGCGCTGGCGGCCTTTGTAATGACCGCGGTGCTGGTACCGCTGGGCATTTACCGCAACCGGAAAAAAGCTGACTGAGCAAAAGGTTAAATTTTGCTTGGGCCGCCTCGTTCTTCCCTTGGAAGTGCGGGGCATTTTTTTGCCCGAGAGCAAATGTAAAGGGGATGTGATTCGACGCCGAAAAGGGCTGCGCGGCACTGCGACATATTGTCACGGAGAAATTGTCGCAGGGCGTGTTTTGGTCTGACAAGCGGTCTTGCAAGCGTATGTCTTCATGTAACACGAGTGAAGCGATCCGCTGCTGATGGCAGGCTTGAAAAGTACGCCGCGTGACACCATGCAAATCGGCTGTAGCCCTTTTTATTTGGGCGTTTAAGCAGGTTGGGGAGGGGGCTTTCGTGCGCTAAAAAGGGGCGTTAAAATCGCGCGCCATTGGCGTGCTTCGGCCCTGGATGAGGGGGGCTTTGAAACACGGGGGGTAATAATAGGTAGGGATTGTTACTGGAGCCGAGAAGAATTATTTCCGGATGAGACATGGTTTATAGAGAGCTACCTAACTACAATCGCCCGCACTGAACGTCCAGCCTGCTCATCCCTGAGCCCAAGCGGGAAGTTGAAGGGCGACTGGGCGGTTCATGACAGGCGCCCCATGCGACTCCCAGGTACTGGCAACCCTTCTAAGTTCCGCACCAAATGGAATTGGTCTGTAACAAGGCCATTGACCACGTATCGAATAAGAAATCACTGCTAACCCGGAATTTGCCCGTTCGCCTGATGGTGATAGAGCAGGCATTTATTCAATTCCGGAAAAGAGCCAACCCTTGGCAGGGCGAAGTGTTGGCGAAAAAAACCAACTGCATTGTGCAAGCTGTTTTAGAGGTCGTGAGATGACTAAAAAAAGGTACCCCAGACTCCTTGGCTTATTGCCACTTTTCGGCATGTTGTTGCTGGGAGGTTGCAAGTGGACGCTGCTGGATCCAGTGGGGCAGGTCGGGGTCGAAGAACGTAATCTGATCATCACCGCTACGTTGCTGATGCTTCTGGTCGTAGTGCCGGTCATCATTATGACCCTGGTCTTCGCGTGGAAATATCGTGCGTCGAACACCAGCGCTACCTACACGCCGAAGTGGTCGCACTCCACCAAGATCGAAGTTGTGATCTGGACCGTGCCGATTTTGATCATCATCGCCCTGGGCGTGATCACCTACAAATCGACCCACGCGCTGGACCCGTATCGTCCGCTCGAATCTGACGTCAAGCCGATTACCATCGAAGTGGTGGCAATGGACTGGAAGTGGCTGTTCATCTACCCGGAACAGGGTATCGCCACCGTCAACAAGATCGTGTTCCCGGCCAACACTCCGGTCAATTTCCGTATCACCTCTGACACGGTCATGAACTCGTTCTTCATTCCGGGCCTGGGCGGTCAGATCTACGCCATGGCCGGTATGCAGACCAAGCTGCACCTGATTGCCAACCGCAACGCTGAAATGGAAGGCATCTCTGCCAACTACAGCGGTGCCGGTTTCACTGGCATGAAATTCAAAGCGATCGCGACTTCTCAGGCTGAATTCGATGCCTGGGTAAGTGAAGTCAAAGCATCACCTAAACAGCTTGATGAAGCTGAATACGCTGCTTTGTCCAAAGCCAGCCAGAACAACCCCGTTGAACTGTTCTCCACGTACACACCGAACCTGTTTCAGAAAATCGTCGACAAGTACGAAGGTATGACTCCAGGCAAGCCGGTGAAGCACGAGAAGAAAGAAGTGGCCGGGACCGATGGGGTGGACACAAGTTCGCATTCAGCTGCCGGGGCAGAGGAGTAAACGATGTTTGGTAAATTAAGTTGGGAAGCGGTCCCGTTCCACGAGCCGATCGTAATGGTGACCATTGCCATGATCGCGCTGGGTGGTCTGGCACTGTTTGCAGCAATCACCTACTTCAAGAAGTGGACCTACCTGTGGACCGAATGGCTAACGTCAGTCGACCACAAGAAAATCGGCGTGATGTACATCATCGTCGCCATGATCATGCTGCTGCGCGGCTTTGCCGACGCCGTCATGATG
>JBILYW010000071.1:0-9421 GCA_044377555.1 Pseudomonas sp. | reverse complement strand
CAAAAGTAAAAAAGCTGATCAACAGCAAGGTCAACAACAAGGCCGGGCCCAGGCTCATCATTTGGGTGCGTGTGTGGATATCCCACCGACTGCGAGCCATCATGGGTAGAAGGTTCCGTGAGTCAGCCGCAGACTGGTGAATGCATCGCCCGCAAGCGTTGTCATCCGTGACTTCAAGTTGTTCATCATGATGCGCAGCCGGGCTGCTCCCTGGATGTGAGTACCAAGGCGCATGTTAACCGAGGCGCTGCACTTTTTCAGTCAAAGGCCTCCATGTGCCAAGGGGCTGGTCGCGGGGGATGTGCTCCGTATAATGCCGCCATTGCCACTGCTAGATGGAAAACGGGATTGCATATGACTGAACAGCACGCTATTGCGGTCTTGGGAGGCGGAAGCTTTGGCACCGCCGTGGCCAACTTGCTGGCAGAGAACGGTCATCGTGTACATCAGTGGATGCGCGACCCCGAGCAAGCCGAGGCGATTCGCCTCAATCGAGAAAACCCTCGTTACCTTAAAGGCATCAAGATTCATCCCGGAGTCGAGCCGGTTACCGACCTGCAAGCGACGCTCGATGCCTGCGAACTGTGTTTTGTGGCATTGCCGTCCAGTGCCTTGCGCAGTGTGCTGGCGGCACACGCCGAGCGCTTGAGCGGCAAAATGCTGGTCAGCCTGACCAAAGGTATTGAAGCGCACAGTTTCAAGCTGATGAGCGAGATCCTTGAAGAAATCGCTCCGCAAGCCCGTATCGGGGTGTTGTCCGGGCCCAACCTGGCGCGAGAAGTCGCTGAGCATGCCCTGACCGCCACCGTCGTCGCCAGTGCCGATGAAGACCTTTGCAGCCGCGTTCAGGCGGCGCTGCATGGCCGTACCTTCAGGGTCTATGCCAGTGCCGACCGGTTCGGGGTGGAGCTGGGCGGGGCATTGAAAAACGTTTACGCGATCATCGCCGGGATGGCTGTGGCGCTGGGTATGGGTGAAAACACCAAGAGCATGCTGATCACCCGAGCCTTGGCAGAAATGACCCGGTTTGCCGTTAGCCAGGGTGCTAACCCGATGACCTTTCTTGGATTGGCCGGTGTAGGCGATTTGATCGTCACCTGCTCATCGCCCAAAAGCCGCAACTATCAGGTGGGGTTTGCCTTGGGCCAGGGGTTGAGCCTGGAGGACGCGGTCGCCAGTTTGGGCGAAGTGGCCGAAGGCGTGAACACCCTCAAGGTGCTCAAGGCCAAGGCGCAGGAGCTGAACGTTTACATGCCGTTGGTTGCAGGGCTGCATGCCATTTTGTTCGAGGGTTACACCCTGGACCAGGTGATCGGCCAGCTGATGCGCGGCGAGCCCAAGACGGATGTCGACTTTATCTCCACCAGTGGTTTCAACTGAGTACGACAGGAGCTGCACATGAACGGTACTAAAAACGCACCCAAGTACGAATCCCTCGTGTTGCGCGTGCTGTGGATGCTGGTTTTCTTCTTTATCTGGCAAGTTGCGCAACTGGTGCTCGGCGGGCTGGTCCTGGTGCAACTGGTTTACCGGGTGGTCTACGGTGCTCCCAATGGCGGGCTGATGAACTTTGGTGACAGCCTGAGCCTTTATCTGGCACAGATTGGGCGTTTTGGCAGTTTTCACACCGAGCAAAAACCCTGGCCGTTTGCCGACTGGCCTGCTGCACGGGCGCCAGAAGGTGAAGCGCCTTACGGGGCAGCCGCCAACAGCGACGAGACCAAGCCATGAAACTCTGGGTTTTGCGCCACGGCGAAGCCGAGCCGCACGCCCGGCGTGATGCCGAGCGTGAACTTACGGCTCACGGCCGTGAGCAGGTGCTGCACAGCGCAGCCCGGCTGATTGGCCAGCCGCTGGACAGCATTTTGGTCAGCCCTTACGTGCGGGCCCGGCAGACCGCCGAGCTGGTGCGCAAGACCCTGGGTTTTACATCCGGGCTTGTCACCGTGCCATGGCTGACCCCTGACAGCGAGCCCAAGTTCGCAATCAGCAAGCTGCCGGATACGGGCAATGTGCTGCTGGTCAGCCATCAGCCGTTTGTTGGTGACCTGATCAGCCTGTTGCTGCACGGTAACCTGCGTCAGCCCCAACCCATGCAGACGGCCAGCCTGGTGGAGCTTGAAGGTGAATGGCCGCTGGCCGGCAGCATGACGTTGCTCAGTGTGTATCACCCCTGATCATGCCGATGGTTGCACATCCCGGTCATAGTGAAAGATAGTTGGGGCGGATTAATGGCTTTTTGACGCCTATGTCGAAGGGCCATTGCACCGCCACCACATTCACTGACCAAGGAATGACCGCATGATCTTGTGGACTACCCCGCCAGACCTGGCGCGCCTTAATGAAATGCGCAAAAACACGATTTGCGACGTGCTGGACATCACCTTCGATGCCTTCGATGACCACTCGATTACGGCAAGCATGGTGGTCGATCATCGTACCCACCAACCGTTCGGCTTGCTGCATGGTGGCGCGTCGGTGGTCCTTGCCGAAACCCTGGGCTCGATGGCCAGCTTTATGTGTATCGATACCCAAAAATTCTATTGCGTGGGCCTTGAGGTCAACGCCAATCACTTGCGTGGCGTGCGCAGCGGCCGGGTGAGTGCCGTGGCGCGCCCGGTGCACATGGGCCGCACTACCCATGTCTGGGATATCCGCCTGAGCGATGACAGCGGCAAGCCCAGCTGTATTTCCCGCCTTACCATCGCCATTGTTCCCTTGGGGGAAACACCGCCAGTTCGGTGATCAAACGGCCAGACAATGGCCGTAGTGTCCTCACTCATGGCGCATACGGTCATTGATATGAGGGGATTTCCTACAGACAATAAGGCGTACCTCCTACTACATATGGACGCCTTGTATGTCTCGGCAGATTTTTTTCGCCCATGCCAACGGCTTCCCTTCGGCCACGTACGGGAAGTTGTTCAGTGCCCTTGCGCCGGACTTCGACGTGACCCATCTGTCGCAGCACGGGCATGACCCGCGCTTTCCAGTGGACAACAACTGGCACAACCTTGTTGATGAACTGATTTTCCACCTGCAACAGCAAGACGAGCCCGTGCTGGGTGTTGGCCATTCGTTGGGCGGGATGCTGCACCTGCATGCCGCGATCCGCTGCCCGCATCTGTACAGGGGCGTGGTCATGCTGGACTCACCGGTGCTGACACGCACCGACCAGTGGGTCATCCGCGCGGCCAAGCGTTTTGGCCTGATCGATCGGCTGACCCCGGCCGGCCGCACACTGGGGCGGCGTGAAGAGTTTGCCGACCGCGAAGCGGCGCGGGCCTACTTTGCAGGTAAATCGCTGTTTCGCAGCTTTGACCCCGACTGTTTCGAGGCTTATCTGGAGTTCGGGTTGCAGCCTGTCGATGACCGCTTGCGGTTGAGTTTTGACCCGGCGACCGAGATCAACATCTACCGCAGTGTCCCTCACACCAGCCCGGGCCGGGCTTTCAAGTTGCAAGTACCGCTGACCGTGGTGCGCGGGCGCGACAGCCGGGTGGTCATGAGCCATCATGCCAGGGCAGTGGCGCGCATGCCCAACGGCGAGTCGCTGATCGTACCGGGCGGGCACATGTTCCCGCTGGAGCAGCCGCAAGACACCGCCAGCCTGCTGAAACAGATTTTTGCCCGCTGGGAGCTTCGCCATCCCGGCCTTTAAAGAGCACTTTGCATGAGCCCTGTGGTTGAAGAAATTCGCTTGAGCCTGCCCCATATCGAACTGGCAGCGCACATTTTCGGGCCAGAAGACGGCCTGCCCGTGATTGCCCTGCACGGTTGGCTGGACAACGCCAACAGCTTCGCCAGGCTGGCGCCCAAGCTGTCGGGTTTGCGTATTGTGGCGCTGGATCTGGCCGGGCACGGCCACTCCGATCATCGGCCGCGTGGGGCCGGGTATGCGTTGGCCGATTATGCCTTCGATGTACTGCGCGTGGCCGAACAATTGGGCTGGGAGCGCTTTGCGCTGCTGGGGCATTCGCTGGGGGCGATTGTGTCAGTGGTGATTGCGGGGTCGTTCCCGGAGCGTGTGACCCGCATGGCGCTGATAGATGGCATCGTGCTGCGCAGCGGCCCCGAAGGGGATACCGCCGAGCGCATGGGTCAGGCCCTGCAGGCTCAGCTCGGCCTGGAGCACAAACGCAAGTCGGTGCACCCGACACTTGATCGGGCCATTGAGGCGCGGATGAAAGGCATGGTGGCCGTCAGCCGGGAAGCAGCAGAGCTGCTGGCCCAGCGCGGTTTGATGCCGGTGCCCGGGGGGTACAGCTGGCGCAGCGACAGTCGCCTGACATTGCCGACACCGTTGCGCATGACGGACGAGCAGGCCATGTCTTTCATCCGGCGGGTCAATTGCCCCACGACGCTGGTGGTGGCAGAGCAGGGCATGCTCGCCAGCCATCCCGAGCTGCTGGATCGTCTACCCTTCACTCTGGAGCGGTTGGCCGGTGGCCATCATTTGCACCTGAATGACGAAGCCGGGGCAATCCTTGTTGCAGACTGTTTCAATCGGTTCTTCGCCGTTCCTTGACTTGCGGCGGCCAACTGCCGAGGCTTGGCGGGTTGAAATGGGAGACAACCATGATAGATATCTACACCGCTGCGACCCCGAAAGGCCATCCGGTCTCTATCGTGTGGATGCTGAATCACAGGTTACCTCTGGGCGAAGCATGCCGATGAGAATACCCAAACGCTTTATCTGTGCGCTGGGCCTGAGCTGTCTGAGCCCGTTACTGTGGGCTGGCGATGTGCCTGGCAGTCTGGATTTGCCAGGTGTACCGCGGCTTGCGGACGCGCAAATTGTCGATTATGTCGTGCAACCCGATGTCGAACGCATTTACCCGATGGGCTCGATCCGCAAAATCAGCGGCCGCTTGCGATTTGAGGGGCAGGTCAACTCCCGGGGTCAGATCACGGCCGTGACCTACGAACTGCCTGCGGAACACAGCGCCACGCAAGCCTTTACCGCTGCCCGTGAGGCGTTGCAAGAACAAGGTGCCGAGTTGCTGTTCTGGTGCCAGGCACGAGACTGTGGCGAAAGCAGCCTGTGGGCCAATGAAGTGTTCGGCAACTCCAAGCTGGTGGGTTCCGATGAGCAACAAACCTACTTGTTGCTGCGTCGTGCAGCTCCCGAACAGAACCAGCTGGTTGCCTTGTACGGCATCAATCGGGGCAGCCGCAAAGCCTATCTGCATGTCGAACAAATGCAGGCCAGCGCCGATCTGGGTGAGCTGTTGCCCACCTCTGCCACCTTGCAGCGCCAGCTCAAGAGCACCGGCGAGCTGGACTTCCCCAAGCTTACAGGCGAGCCGGATGCCCGGTGGCTGACGTTGATTGCCAGGGCGTTGAACCTTGATGCGACCGCCAGGGTCAGTTTGACCGGTGCCAAGGCCTCCGCCTGGCGCGATGCGCTGATCAATAGCGGTGTCAGGGCCGCCAGAATGGAACTGGGTAATGAGCAGGCCAAGGGTCTGCATATCGAGTTGCTACGCTAAACCTTTGTAAACGACGGCTACACTCTGCGTAGTCGTCGTCCTTCTTCGATTTCTGAATCTTCTGTGGAACACACATGCTCAATAACGATCGCCTGCTGGTGCAAATTCTGCTCCTGGTGTTGTTCGGTGCCAGTCTGTGGGTGATGGCTCCTTTCTGGTCGGCCTTGTTCTGGGGCGCCGTGCTGGCGTTTGCCAGCTGGCCCCTGATGCGCCTGCTGACGCGCGTGCTCAAGGGGCGTGAAACACTGGCCGCGGGCATCCTGACCCTGGGCTGGATGCTGCTGGTGGCCGTGCCGCTGGTGTGGCTGGGGTTCAACCTGGCCGACCACGTGCGTGACGCCACGACCCTGATCAAGGACGTCCAGCTTGAAGGCTTGCCTGAGGCGCCGACCTGGCTCGCGGGTATTCCATTGGTTGGTGAGCGTCTGGTAGGTATCTGGAACACCATCGACGAGCAGGGCGCGGCCATGCTCCTGGCGATCAAGCCTTACTTTGGGCAGGTGGGTAACTGGTTCCTGGCCCGTAGTGCACAGATTGGCGGCGGCATTCTTGAGCTGACGCTGAGTATTGTGTTCGTGTTCTTTTTCTACCGTGACGGCCCACGCCTGGCGAACTTCGTGCACGGCCTGCTTGTGCGGTTGATCGGTGATCGTGCCGATTATTATCAGGACCTGGTTTCAGGCACCGTGCAGCGTGTGGTCAACGGCGTGATCGGTACCGCAGCTGCCCAGGCATTGCTGGCGCTGATCGGCTTTTACATCGCGGGAGTGCCCGGTGCACTGGTGCTGGGGCTGGCAACGTTCCTGCTCAGCCTGATCCCGATGGGGCCGCCGCTGATCTGGATCCCGGCCACGGCCTGGCTGGCCTGGAAGGGCGACTACGGGATGGCGATCTTCCTCGGGATATGGGGCACGGTGATCATCAGCGGTGTCGATAACGTGCTCAAGCCTTACCTGATCAGCCGTGGCGGCAACCTGCCGCTGGTGATTGTCTTGCTTGGCGTGTTTGGCGGCTTGATTGCCTTTGGCTTTATCGGCCTGTTTATCGGCCCGACCTTGCTCGCCATCGCCTACAGCCTGCTGGTGGACTGGAGCGCCACCCAGCAGAACAAAGACAAGGCCGTTTAGAACTTGGGCCCGGAGCGGGTGTTATTGCCCTTGGCCAGACGGTCGTAAAGCACCACATTGACCGTGGCTGCAAGGTTCATGCAGCCATTGGTCGGGATGTAAATCACGTCTTCGCACCACTCCAGCACATCTTTGCCGAGCGAACCGTCTTCGGGGCCAAAAATGTAGATGGCCCGGTCCGGGTGCGTGTATTCAGGCAAAGAGCGTGCGCCCTCGACCATTTCTACGGCGACCGGAATACAGCCCAGCGGGATGATTTTTTTCAGGTCGTCGATACCGATCAGAGGGATGTCCTGATGGACTTTCTTGGTGTCGGTGACGAAATCGCGGGCGCGTTCATAGCGCTTGCCGGTGTAGAACACCGATGCCACGTTATAGCAGCCAGCCGCACGCATCACCGAGCCGACGTTTTCCGGTGATTTGGGGTTATACAAACCAATGCAGCTGTACCGTTTGTTTGCCACGTGCCCGAGCCCTTGCGAAAAAAAGACGCGAGTATACCCGTGTTGTCCCTGACTCAGTAGCAGCTGCCGCAGGCTGCGTCCGGCGACGTAGTCGTCGTAAAAACCGAGCCATGCGGTGTGCCAGTGAAACACAGAGCTTTGGTTTTACGATCGCTTCGCAACCGGACGCAGCCTTGGGCAGCTGCTACGACAGCGAGGCTTACTCGTCTTTCTTCATCAAGCCTGCCAGCGCCGCGAACGGGTTGTGCGTGGCCTTGGCGATTGTCGGGCTGCTGGTGGAGCCTTCCGAAAAGTATTGCTGGTCGGTGTAGCGCGAGTGTTCGTTGTCATGGCAATACAGGCACAGCAGCTCCCAGTTGGAGCCGTCTTGCGGGTTGTTGTCATGGTTGTGGTCACGGTGGTGCACGGTCAGTTCGCTCAGGCGCTTGCCGGCAAACTCGCGGGCGCAACGGCCACACACATGGGGGTACATCTTCAGGGCCTTGTCGCGGTAGCCCATTTCACGGTCACGCTGGGCATCGGCCAGGATGCGGTCCAGCTTGGCGGTGTGGGAGGGTGGATTCGCCGAACTCATGGGTTCACCTTGTAGGACTAATGACGGTTATGTCGTGAAGTTTAGCTGTTGATCAGCCTTTGATTTTTTCTGCAATCCAGATTGTATGCCGGGTGCCTTTGTTGCCGTGGGCAAAAACCTGGACTTCTTCAGCCTTGAAACCGGCTTTGCGCAGCTTGTCAGAGAACTGCTTGTCGGCGCTGGCCGACCACACCGCCAGCACGCCTTTTGGCCGCAGGGCCTTGGCGCATGCACTCAGGCCACCGGCCGAGTACAGCCAGCTGTTGGCTTTTTGAGTCAGGCCTTCGGGGCCGTTGTCGACGTCGAGCATGATGGCGTCAAACCCGTTGGGTTCGGCTTGCAACACATTGGCCACGTCTTCCATGCGGATGACTGTGCGCGGGTCTTGCAGCGGGTTCCCCGATTTTTCGCCCAACGGGCCGCGATTCCACTCGACCACGCCGGGTACCAGCTCGGCGACCACCACTTCGGCAGTCTTGCCCAGATGCTTGAGTGCCGAGGCCAGGGTGAACCCCATGCCCAGGCCGCCGATCAGTACCCGCGATTGCGGGCGCCCGGCGACTTTGCGGCAAGGGATTTCGGCCAGTGCATCTTCGGAACCGTGCATGCGGGTGTTCATTAACTGGCCGCCGTCACCGCCCTGAATCTTGATCACGAAGTCTTCGCCATACTCGAACAGGCACAAGGCACCGCCGTTTTCGGGGATCGGAGTGGTGTCGAGCAAAACAAAACGTTTCATGGAAATCTCATTGAAGGGGGCAAAAACCGCAGGTTACGAGTAGCCTGAGGGCAGACAAGCCGGTCTGGCAACGGAGTGATTGATGAAACGCACTATTCTAACGGCCATTGTGTGGAGCGCGCTCTTGATAAGTGCAGCCCGGGCAACGGAATTAACCCCTGTTCCGAGCGCCCCGGTGACACCGGCACCGGGTTCGCCGGGCACTGCCACGCCGACCCCGTACCCGCAGATCACCCCGCGCGCCGTGCCAAAACCGGTTGCAGGGAGCACCAGCCTGATCCCGCTGCCACCGATTGATCTGCCGCAACCACCCAAGGACCAGCCGTTGACAGGGCTTGAGGTTAAAGACTTGAAGGGCAAAACCCCCCAGGATTGATCGTTCATCAATGCAGTAGATGCTTTGTTTCCGGTCAAGTCCTCCGTGTGAGCGAGCCTGCTCGCGAATGATCTTCGCGAGCAGGCTCGCTCACACAGTTGAAGTATCCCTAGCCGCCGAAAAGGGGAGTTATCGCGGGGCTGTCAAATCCCCAGCACCTTGAACACAAACGCATATTCCAGCGCCACATCGCGTAACCCCTGATAACGCCCGCTCATGCCGCCATGGCCGGCGTCCAGCTCGGTCTTGAGCAACAGCAGATGATCGTCGGTTTTGGTGGCGCGAAGCTTGGCCACCCACTTGGCAGCTTCCCAATACTGCACGCGGCTGTCGTTGTAGCCGGCAATCACCAGCATCGCCGGATACGCTTGCGCCGCGACGTTTTCGTACGGTGCATAAGCCTTGATCCGGTCATACACCTCAGGCTCTTGCGGGTTGCCCCATTCGTCGTACTCGGTGACGGTCAGCGGCAAGTCCGGGTCGAGCATGGTGTTCAGTACATCCACAAACGGTACTTCGGCTATGGCCGCCTTGAACAGCTCCGGGCGTTGATTGAGCACGGCGCCAATCAGCAGGCCACCGGCACTGCCACCGCTGATCACCAGCTGTTCGCTACGGGTCAGGCCCTGGTCGATCAGGTGTTCGGCGC
>JBILYW010000544.1:0-3073 GCA_044377555.1 Pseudomonas sp. | reverse complement strand
GGGGCGGTGTCTGCGTGGCTGTTTTGGGTCAGAGCCAGGCAAGGCAGCAGCAGGGCAACGTGAGCGGGTACAAAAAATTTCATGAGCGGTCGTGGGATTCCATGTGACGCGACCCGTCTTGGGCGACGGGTATCAGGCTAGCAGAGGGCGCGCAGTTTAGCGGCTGATGGCGGGATGACCAGTAAAACAAGTACAAGGACGTGCCGGAGCCGTCCTTGTACCCGGGGATCTTGAGCCTGAGGTGCCGGGTTACTGCACTTGCGTCATGTTCATGTCCTGCAAGTCCTGGATCAGGTCTTTCAGCGTGTCATAACGTTTGTTATGGATGGTTGGCCAGCTTTCACGCTCGATAAACAGTTGGCCGCCGGGGTCGGTCTGCAAGGGGGTGCTAATGATTTCGTGGTTGCCGGAACGGTGAATCAACTCCGCGCCTTTGGAGGAAGCGCTTTCAAACCGGAAATAGCCCGGATCCTTGAGCCGGGTATTGGTTTGCCCCAGGTAGAGCGCCGGCAGTTTGGGTTTCGTACCTGGAATGTCGATCTGCAACCAGTAGTCATTTTTCAAGAACCGGTAGTTCTCGTACGCCATGAGCGGCGTGACGACTTCACCAATGTCCATGCGCAAGCCAAGGCTGGTGCCAGGGGCTGTATCCGATATACGTACACCCACTGTGCCCAGCAGTTCGGCCAGCCCGGGGATACCTTCAAAGGTGTTGGCATGGGAGTTCCCCGTGAGGGCAATCCATTTGTGCCCTCCGGTGCGTGCCTGATGGGCGCCAATTGTGCGCGAGGCAAAGTAGCTGAATGTTTCATAGCGGGTCATCCAGGGCGTTTCACTCGGTGTGCCTTTCGGGAAGTAACTGGCCGAGCAATCAATGGCGACAACCCGGATGCCGTGCCGTCTGGCCTCGCGTACCAGTTGGCTGAATGTGTAGGGGCTGGAGGGGGCGATGCGATGGCCCAGATCCTGGGCCTGTAAAAACCTGTCCAGCTTCAAGGGCATTTTTCCGGTCTGGAAATAGTCATCCAGAAGGCTCTGGTGCAAGTCGCTTTGCAAATGCTCCAGGTAGAGTGTTTTTACATCGCTTGCAGACAGTTGGGCCATGTTTTCAATCAGGATTTTTTTACCCGACTGGTGGGCATGGGTTTCCCCCCAGACGATGCCATCCGAATGTTCGAATAGATGTTTGATCAGATCTGGCGGTGTGACATTGCTCGGCAGTAGCGGGCGAGTGACCCGTGGTCTTGCAGGTTTGGTCAGGTACCAGAATTTTGCATCCGCCAGCAGTTTGATCCTCAGGTTTTTGAACGCCCGATGAGCCGCGCTGTGTTTGGAGGCAATATCCATGAACTCATAGTCGCCATCCAGGGCTGAGCGGTAGTTGTCGATGATCTCGCCAAGTGTTGCCTGGTATTCGCCGGGCATGTCGTAGTCGCTGTATTTGACCGCAGGCAGGTCGACGGCCAGCCCCGTGTGATCACGGACCAGCGGTTCCCAGCGCTTGCTGTTGTCCGCCAGCTTGTGCTTGATTTCCCAGTGCCCGGCAGTGCGTCGCACCTTGTAGCCAGCGCTGGCGCCACTGTGTGAGCCGCGTGGCAGTTGCAAGTACCAGTTGCGTCCCAGCCAGCCGCTGTAGACCTCGAATACGACGCCACTTTGCAGGATGTAACGCATGTTGTTCAGCCGGTAGATGCCCTGCTCGTCAGGGGTGTGGCGGCTGAGGTCGACGCCACTGATCCGGGCGCTTTCTATTACCCGTTCAATCCCGGTTTTATGTTTGAGCAACGGCGTGGTCAGGTCGGCATCCCAAAGCCCGGCCGAGAGTTGGCGCAGGGGAATGCTGTACGGCGCGTCAGGTTTGCGTGCATCCACAGCGCGCCAGAGTTCATCCAGATTGTCGTACTGGCTAAGGTAGAAGTTGCCGTGGGGGTCTTTGGTGTAGTGGACGGCCTGGCCGTTGCTGGCGGACGCTTCATAGACCCCGGCACCGTATTTATCCCCCGTACGCAGCCTTAGTCCGGTACCTGGGGCAGTGCTGGCGGCCCCGGGGCTTAACGACGGAGAAGGCTGCTTGATGCGTTGGCGGATCGATTTGCCGAATAGAGCAGACCCGGTGAAGTCCGAGGCTCCGTCAGTAAGGTGGGTGATGGACTCCATGAAATGCAGCAGCGCTTCGTTCTTTTCGTCCCGCTGCAGGGCGTCGAGGCCTTTGAGGATCTGGTGGATAAACCGTGCCAGTACGATGGGCAACAACACCTTGGTCGGCAGCGCGAACGAGATGATATCGATTGCCGTCAGCGCTGCATCTGTTGCGGTGTTGACGTTGCTTTCCCAGGTCGAGGTCGTTTGTTCGTCGGCATCGTGGATGGCGTGCAAGGCTTCGGTGTCGTAAGACGTTTCGAACAGGTTATGGCTTATGGCCTGGAGTTGCAGGTGGGTGTCGGTCAGGCCTTGTTCCAGCAACGGTTTGATATAGGCCTGCTGGGCTGCCGTTACGCGGCGCAGCACATAGCTGCGCCATTGCGTGTGTGACAGCATCTGGCCCAGTTCATTGCGCGAGTTGGCGATCAAGAACCAGCGGTTTTCAGGAGCGTCGGGGGTGTAGCACAGCAGCTGTTGCGAGCCGGTGGAGCTGAAGACCAGCACCCCTGGCAGTGGTTTGTAGCGCAACATCAGAAGATGGGCTTTGATCTGCGCGCCGTTGACGCGCGGGCGGCTGTTCTCCAGGGGATGGTCCAGCGCGGCCCTGACCCACGCGGCCTGATTGGCGTTCAGGGTGCCCGACAGTCTGGCTTCAAGCAGGTCCAGGTTCAGCTGTGCCTGCTTGAAGGTGACATAGCGCTCCTTGCGCCACTGGGCCTGTCTGGAGTTGATCAGCAGGTCGTTGAGCTTTTTTTTGTAGTTCTCGCCAATGTCCAGTTGGCGCACCAGGGTTTTCAGGTAGCTGCCGGTCAGCACCGGATGCCGGTTGCCCGCGCCATCCTTGACCTGTGCTGTCAGGGCGAAGGTCACATCCCAGATGCCGACGTTGGACAACGCCAGCTCGCTCAGGCTGCGCCGTGTGGTGTGGTAA
>JBILYW010000543.1:0-3087 GCA_044377555.1 Pseudomonas sp. | reverse complement strand
AAAACTTCAGCAGCTGGCACCCCGACGTACAGTTATTTGAAGTGCGGGAGGGTGAAAGCCTGCTGGGGCATATCTTTGTCGACCCCTATTGGCGCGCCCCAAAAATGGACGGTTGCTGGACTCAACCCGCACGCAACCGCCGGGTCGATGCCCAGGGGCGGGTCACACTGCCGGTGGCGATTTTTCATGGCAACTTTGGCGCCCCCAGCGCCGATACCCCGTCCTTGCTCAGTCATTTGCAGCTGAGCATGCTTTTTCATGAGTTCGGGCACTGTTTGCAACAAGTCCTCACGCGCAGTTCGCTGCGCGAGCTGTCGGGTATCAGGGGGCTGGGGGTTGATGCCAGCGAGTTCGCGGGCAAGATGCTGGAAGAGTGGTGCTGGTCCCGGGAGAGCCTGCTCTGGATTGCCCGTCACCATAAGACAGACGAAGGGCTGAGCACCGAGCAGATTGATCAGATTCTGGAAGCGAGAGAAGTCGCCTCGGGGCTCAGAACGGCAGATGAGTTGATGCGTTCGTTGTTTGATTTTGAACTGCACCGAACCTATGGCGATGGTCGCAGCGTGCAAGAGGTTCTGCTCAGTACGAGGAAGGAGGTGCAACCGCTGGCCTGGCCAGAGACTGACCGGTTTGCCCAAGCGTTCGACTATATGGTGACGGGCTATGACGCCGGGTATTACGCCTATCAATGGTCCCAAAGCCTGGCCCGGCAAGTGTTTGAACGGTTCGAACGCGATGGCGTTTTCAACGCAGACACTGGCCGGGAATTTCGCGAGGCGTTTTACACACCGGGCGCTGAGCGCCCGCTACTGGAGTCCTTCGAGATCTTCATGGGCAAACCGCCCGAAGGTTTTTGACTGCCTCAGGACCTGACGGGCTTGAACCAGCTCATCACCGCACACGAAGCCAGCGCGCTGGTGCTGCAGGCGCCGCTGCTCAAGGCTGCACGCAACTGCGGGATATCCGCCTTCATCATGTAGCTCACGCCATCCTTGTGGTGTGAGCTTTCACCAAAGCCGCCTTGGGTCATCTCCTTGAGTGCGTCTTCCTTGCTCCAGTCCTCGATCACCACGCGGTACATCGCCGACATCAAGCCCGTGCGATCCGAGCCGTGTTTGCAGTGCATCAATACCGGGCCCTTGGCTTGTGCCGTCTGGATAGCGCGCAATGCGGCCAGCACATCAGCGTCGTCCACGTGATTGGTGCGGTAAGGCAACTGAACCTGGGTGACGCCGGGCGTCTTCAGCCAGGAACTGTCAGCTTCGGGCAAAAAGTTGATCACGGTGGTGATGTGGAGCTTTTCCAGCAACGGTTGCGCTGCGCTGTCCGGCAACGCGCTGCGGTACAGGGTCGGTGACATCTGGTACAGGTTGTACTGTGTCGCGACAGGCTGAGCCCACTGCGCGGGGCGAGATGCAGACGCTTCATCCGCCTGGGCCTGTGGCAACGCAAACAGAGCAAGCAACGTCAGGCACAAAGCAGGAAAGAGGCGGGATCTCGGCATGTCAGGTCGACCGTATTGAGTTGGGTTGAGGGGTAGGTCGCCAGATTGAGCGAAACCGAATCAAAACTCTGTGAGTCAGTTGTCAAAAATGTGTGATCGCTCAGTACCGTCGACGGTGCGGCAAAATTACGCATGAAACGATTCACCTGACCGAAAGGCCTGTTAGAATTTGTAACTAATGTTTGCTGCGCGTCCTGTTCCTTTCGGTTCGTTCGACCTGTTCCGCTGCCAAAACGAAAGCTGCCAATGAGCGGCTGTAATCCGCGACTGCCTGATGAGGTGCCCCCGCATGTCTGAGCAAGACAATCCCCGGCGTGAGTTTTTGCGCAAAACCCTGACCCTGATCCCAGTGGTCACTGTGGCCAGCACCGGCCTCGGTGGTTCTGTGCTGATGGCCACGCCTGCGGCTGCCGCGCCCGAACCTGACAAGCGCACGCCGGCCCCTGCCACAGCGTATGAACCCACTTATTTCACCGCCGAAGAGTGGGCATTCGTGAACGCTGCTGTGGCGCGCCTGATCCCGGCAGACGAGCAAGGCCCCGGTGCCCTGGAAGCAGGCGTTCCGGAATACATCGACCGCCAGATGAACACGCCTTACGCCAGCGGCGCCCTGTGGTTCATGCAAGGTCCGTTCAATGCCGACGCGCCACCTGAAATGGGCTGGCAGAGCAAACTGGTGCCAAAACAGATCTATCGCCTGGGCATCGCTGCCACGGAGGCACTGTGCAAAAAAGCCTATAACTCAACGTTTGCTGGGCTAGACAGCGCTACCCGAGACGAAGTGCTCAAAAAACTGGAGGCAGGCACGCCTGAATTCGAGAACGTCCCGGCCAAGATGTTTTTCAGTTTTTTGCTGCAAAACACTAAGGAAGGTTTCTTTTGCGACCCGATTCACGGTGGCAACAAAGGCATGGTCGGCTGGACCATGATCGGCTTTCCTGGCGCGCGCGCAGATTTCATGGACTGGGTTGAGCGCAACGAGCAGTACCCCTTCCCGGCAGTATCCATCCGCGGCGAGAGGGCTTGAGCATGTCGACCGTTATGAAAAAAGTTGATGCAGTTATCGTCGGTTTCGGCTGGACCGGCGCGATTATGGCCAAAGAACTGACCGAAGCTGGCCTGAATGTTGTGGCCCTCGAACGTGGCCCAATGCAGGACACCTACCCGGACGGTAACTATCCACAGGTGATTGATGAACTGACCTACAGCGTACGCAAAAAGCTGTTTCAGGACGTCTCCAAAGAAACCGTCACCATCCGTCACAGCATCAATGACGTGGCCCTGCCGAATCGCCAGCTGGGCGTATTTCTGCCCGGCAACGGTGTCGGCGGCGCAGGTTTGCATTGGTCGGGCGTCCATTTTCGGGTAGACCCGATGGAGCTGCGGATGCGCAGCCATTACGAAGAGCGCTACGGCAAAAAATTTATCCCTGAAGGCATGACCATTCAGGATTTCGGCGTCAGCTATGAAGAGCTGGAACCGTTTTTCGACTATGCCGAAAAAGTGTTCGGTACTTCGGGCCAGGCCTGGACAGTCAACGGTCAACTGGTGGGCGAAGGCAAAGGCGGCAACCCTTATGCGCC
>JBILYW010000542.1:0-3093 GCA_044377555.1 Pseudomonas sp. | reverse complement strand
CGGATCCAGCCTGCGCGGCGGCTCACGTAGGTGCTGGGGTGGCCGGCGCTCCAGTTCAGCGGGCTGGGCAGTACCGCCGCCAGATAACTGGCCTGCTGACGCGAAAGGTTTTTGGCGCTGACACCAAAGTGATGCTGCGCCGCTGCCTCGGCGCCGAACACGCCTTCATCCCATTCCGCGCTGTTGAGGTACACCTCAAGAATCCGCTGCTTGGGCCAGAGCACTTCAATCAGCCCGGTGAACCAGGCTTCCAGCCCCTTGCGCAACCAGCTGCGGCCCGACCACAGGAACAGGTTTTTCGACACTTGCTGGCTCAAGGTGCTGGCGCCGCGCAACGTGCCGCCTTCCCCGTTGTGTACCAGGGCGGCCCGAATGGCACTGAAGTCAAAGCCCCAGTGGTCAGGGAATTTCTGGTCTTCGCCGGCAATGACCGCAACTTTCAGCTCGTTGGAGATTTCATCCCAGGGCCGCCAGCTGCGTTGCAGGTCGATGGGCTCACCGTCGAGCCACGAATCGATCTTGCGCTCGACCATCAACGCGGTACCGGGGGGTGGTATCCAGCGCAAAACCAGTACCAGCAATGCGCTGCCCACTGCGAACCAGAGCAGGGCTTTAAGAAAGCGATGAACAAGAAAACGCAGCATAGATGGCTTGGCCGAACCCGTTGAGCGGGCCATTATACAGACCCTGCGCCCTTCGATGATCCTGACTGGAGTTACCCATGTTGCGCACTTTTTTGATGCTGGCCGCGTTCTTCGGCTTCACCGGCGTTGCTCTGGGGGCTTTTGCGGCCCATGGCCTGAAAGGTCGTCTGACTGAGCAATACCTGGCCATTTTCCATACCGGCGTAACCTACCAATTGGTACACACCCTGGCCCTGTTCGGCGTGGCTCTGCTTGCCACCCATCTGCCCGGCCGTCTCGTGACCTGGGCCGGTATCTGTTTCGCCCTGGGGATCGTGCTGTTTTCCGGCAGTCTGTACCTGCTGACCATGACCGGCGTGAGCAAGCTGGGGATCATTACTCCCTTCGGCGGGCTGGCATTTCTGGCGGGCTGGCTGTGTTTGGGGCTGGCCGCCTGGCGCCTGAGCTGAGACCACAAGATGAATGGCTTGGGTCGACCTGACTGATCGGGCTAGAATGCTGGCCCCTTAAAATGAAGGCAGCGTCGCGCATGCTCATTCAGTTGAACGGTGAATCCTTTGAACTACCGGACGGTGAGACCGTTGCGGACCTGCTGGCACGTCAGGAGCTGACCGGCCGCAGGGTTGCGGTCGAGCTGAACCTGGACATTGTCCCGCGCAGCCAGCACGCCGAGACGGTACTCAAAGCAGGCGATCAGGTCGAAGTGGTGCACGCCATCGGTGGCGGCTAGGTTTTGCCCCCGCGTCATGCTCGCCCCACAGTGCACACAATTAAAGAGGATTCCCGATGAGCAACGTTCGCAGCGACAAGCCTTTTATCCTGGCCGGCCGTACTTACCAGTCGCGTCTGCTGGTGGGCACCGGCAAGTACCGTGACCTTGAAGAAACCCGCCTGGCCATCGAGGCCTCGGGTGCTGAAATCGTCACCGTTGCTGTGCGCCGTACCAACATCGGGCAGAACCCGGGTGAGCCGAACCTGCTCGACGTGTTGCCGCCGGATCGCTACACCATCCTGCCCAACACCGCCGGTTGCTATGACGCGGTAGAAGCCGTGCGGACCTGTCGCCTGGCCCGCGAACTGCTCGACGGGCACAAGCTGGTCAAGCTCGAAGTACTGGCCGACCAGAAAACCCTGTTCCCTAACGTCATCGAAACCCTCAAGGCCGCCGAGATTCTGGTCAAGGACGGTTTCGACGTGATGGTTTACACCAGTGATGACCCGATCATTGCCCGCGAGCTTGAAGCCATGGGCTGTATCGCCGTGATGCCGCTGGCCGGCCTGATTGGCACCGGTTTGGGGATCTGTAACCCTTACAACCTGCGAATCATCCTGGAAGAAGCAAAAATCCCGGTGCTGGTCGATGCGGGTGTCGGTACTGCCTCCGACGCGACCATCGCCATGGAAATGGGCTGTGAGGCGGTGCTGATGAACTCGGCCATCGCCAACGCCCAGCACCCGATCATCATGGCCGAAGCCATGAAGCACGCCATTGTGGCGGGCCGTCTGGCGTATCTGGCCGGGCGCATGCCGAAAAAACTCTATGCCAGCGCCTCTTCGCCGCTGGATGGTCTGATCAAGTAAGAGCCACTGATGACTGAATCACTAGACACCCCAATCCCGGAAGAAGGCGAAGATCGCCAACACCGTCGCATCAAGAGTTTTGTGATGCGCGCCGGGCGCATGACCGAAGGCCAGCAACGCGGCCTGGATCAAGGCACGCCACTGTACGTACTGCCGCTGGCTGACGCGCCGGTCGATTTCGATCAGGTGTTCGGTCGCTCGGCGCCGCGAACTCTGGAAATCGGCTTTGGCATGGGCCATTCCCTGCTGGAAATGGCGGCTTCTTCGCCTGAGCAGGACTTCATTGGTGTAGAGGTTCACCGCCCGGGTGTTGGCGCGCTGCTCAATGGCGTACTGACCCAGGGCCTGACCAATCTGCGGGTTTACGATTGCGATGCGATCGAAGTCCTGACCCGTTGCGTGGCCGACAATAGCCTTGACCGTCTGCTGTTGTTCTTTCCGGACCCTTGGCACAAGAGCCGTCACCACAAGCGCCGGATCGTGCAAGCGTCCTTCGCTGAACTGGTGCGCTCCAAGCTCAAGGTTGGCGGCGTGCTGCACATGGCTACCGACTGGGAACCGTATGCTGAATACATGCTGGAAGTGATGAACGTCGCCCCGGGCTACCGCAACCTGGCCGAAGATGGCCTGTGCGTGCCGCGTCCACCAGAGCGGCCGGTGACCAAGTTCGAACGCCGCGGCGAACGTCTGGGTCATGGCGTGTGGGACTTGAAGTTCGAAAAACTGGCGTAAGCGGTTTTTCTGATACCGGCCTCACCCCGCTTTGGGGCCGGTCAAGATGTGGGAGCGGGCGTGCTCGCGATGCATACGGCGCGGTCTACCTGCCGACCCCGGCGATACTATCGCGAGCAAGCCCGCTCCCACAGCG
>JBILYW010000540.1:0-3100 GCA_044377555.1 Pseudomonas sp. | reverse complement strand
ACTGCACTCATGGTTTTCTCCACTCAAATTCTGTTTTCGGCAGGGCCGCCGAGCGACCGGGCCGGACAAGCGGCCCCCGACTGGTTATCATGGCGGCGTTTCTTTGCGGACTGCCACCATGGTTGATTCTTACGACGACGCCTTCGACGGCGAAAAAAGCAAATCGCAGGTCAAACGCGAGCTTCATGCTCTGGTTGATCTGGGCGAGCGTCTTACGACACTCAAGCCTGACTTGCTGAACAAAATGCCCCTGACTGACGCAATGCGAAAGGCTCTGGCAGATGCTCCAAAACACACGGCCAATATTGCGCGCAAGCGCCATATGATGTTCATCGGCAAACTGATGCGCGATCAACCGCTTGACGAAATTCTTGCTTTGATCGATCAAGTCGATGCCTCTTCTCGCCAGTACAACGAACGCTTCCACAACCTCGAACGCTGGCGTGACCGCCTGATCGAGGGTGATGACGCTGTACTGGAAAAGTTTGTCGCCGAGTTCCCTGAAGCCGATCGCCAGCAAATGCGCTCGGTCATACGTCAGGCAAAACACGAGCTGGCTCATAACAAGGCACCGGCCTCAAGCCGCAAATTGTTCAAGTACATCCGTGGGTTGGACGAGTCTCAACGCGGTCTGCGTTAAGCCTCGTACCCGGGAGGGTTGCCCTGCAACCTTCCCGGGACCTTTTATCAACCGCCCGTACCGCCAACGGTGATCGCGTCAATCTTCAGGGTTGGCTGGCCGACACCCACCGGCACCGACTGCCCATCCTTGCCACACGTCCCCACGCCGCTGTCCAGCGACAGGTCGTTACCGACCATCGACACCTTGCTCATCGCTTCCGGCCCGTTGCCAATCAGGGTCGCGCCTTTGACTGGACGAGTGATTTTGCCGTCTTCGATCAAGTAGGCCTCACTGGTGGAGAACACAAACTTGCCGCTGGTGATATCGACCTGACCACCGCCCAGGTTGGCGCAGTAGATGCCCTTCTTCACCGAAGCGATGATTTCCGCCGGATCGCTTTCGCCAGCCAGCATGTAGGTGTTGGTCATGCGCGGCATTGGCAGGTGCGCGTACGACTCGCGACGGCCGTTGCCGGTGCGGGCCACACCCATCAGTCGGGCGT
This sequence comes from Pseudomonas sp., assembly GCA_044377555.1. Lineage (GTDB taxonomy): Bacteria > Pseudomonadota > Gammaproteobacteria > Pseudomonadales > Pseudomonadaceae > Aquipseudomonas. The sequence continues at coordinate 1,976 of JBILYW010000540.1, read as the reverse complement.
TGAGCTTGTCTTGCATGTAGCCCTTGAGCACGCCGTTTTCGATCAGCGTGGTGCACTCGGTCGGGGTGCCCTCGTCATCCACGCTGAGCGAGCCACGACGGCCGGCCAGCGTGCCGTCATCGACGATGGTGCACAGCTTGGAGGCAACCATTTCACCCATACGCCCGCTGTAGGCCGAACTGCCCTTGCGGTTGAAGTCGCCTTCCAGGCCGTGGCCCACGGCTTCGTGCAGCAGCACGCCGGACCAGCCGGAACCCAGAACCACAGGGAAGGTGCCCGCCGGTGCCGGCACGGCTTCGAGGTTGACCAGCGCCTGACGCAGCGCCTCGCGGGCATACCCCATGGCGCGGTCTTCGGCGAGGAAATAACGGTAGTCGGTACGCCCGCCACCGCCATGCCCGCCGCGCTCGCGACGGCCATTCTGCTCAACGATGACACTGACATTGAAGCGCACCAAAGGCCGCACATCGGCCGCCAGGCCACCGTCAGTGGATGCCACCAGAATCCGTTCCCAGACCCCGGCCATGCTCACAGTGACCTGCTGAATACGCGGGTCGAGCGCACGGGTCGCGGCATCGACGCGCTTGAGCAGCTCGACTTTTTCTGCGCGGCTGATGACTTCCAGCGGGTTGTCCGAGCCGTACAGCTGAGCCACGTCCTGGGTGGTGAACGCCTGCACCGTGCCGTTTTGCCCGGCACGGGAGATGGAGCGCGCAGCCCGTGCTGCAAGGCCCAGCGCTTCCAGGGTGATTGCATTGCTGTAAGCAAAGCCGGTCTTCTCGCCAGACTGGGCGCGTACGCCTACGCCTTGATCGAGATTGAAACTGCCTTCCTTGACGATGCCGTCTTCCAGCGCCCATGACTCGGAAATCTGGCCCTGAAAGTACAGGTCCGCGGCATCGATGCCCGGCCCGGCGAGGTCGCCCAGTACCGATTGCAGGCTTTCGATGGTGACACCGCCCGGTGCCAACAGGTGTTCGCTGACTGAGGTCAACAACTCGCTCATATTCACTCCGTCTTGGCCCCTGCTTCAGCATCTTTGAGTGCTGAACCCACGGGCCTGAAAATTACTGTGGGAGCCTGCCTGCTGGCGAAGCAGACAACTCTGTCTGCCTGGCTCACCGCAGTGAGGCTATCGCTGGCAAGCCAGCTCCCACAAAAAATGCATCTGACCAAAACTGTGGTTCTAGACGTGCTTTTGCGCGCCCCTGGAAAAAAACCGTCGGTGGCTCACCACCGGCATGCGCGCCCTGATATCTGCTTGCTCAGCAGCATCACGCCGGGCCAGCAATACGCCCTCGCCTTGCGCCTGCTCGGCCAGCACCCGCCCCCAGGGGTCGATGATGGCTGCATGCCCATATGTTTCACGCGGGCCCGGATGAACACCGCCCTGGGCCGCTGCCAGCACGTAACACTGGGTTTCGATGGCCCGGGCACGAATCAGGATGTCCCAGTGCGCCGCCCCCGTCACTGCGGTGAAAGCCGAGGGCGCGCTAATCAATTCAGCACCTGCGGCTCGCAACTCGCTGTACAACTCCGGGAAGCGCAAGTCGTAGCACACGGTCAGGCCCAGCTTGCCCACCGGGGTGTCGGCCACCACCACGCGCTCGCCATAAGCATAGTCATCGGACTCACGATAGCGGCCACGATTGTCTGACACATCCACGTCGAACAAGTGCAGTTTGTCGTAACGCGCCGCTTGTTCGCCGTCGGCGCTGATCAGCAGTGAGCAGGCATTGACCTTGGCTTCAGGCTGCCCCTCGGGGGGTAGCGGCAAAGTCCCCGCCACTATCCATAAGTTGAGGGCGCGGGCGGTCTGTTTCAACCATGGCAGGATCGGGCCTTCGCACATTGCCTCGGCGCGACCGATAGCAGCAATATCGCGCCGGCCCATGGCAGCGAAATTCTCGGGCAATACCGCCAGTTGCGCACCGCCGTCAGCAGCCTCTTGCAGCAGATGCCGGGCCCGGGCCAGG
>JBILYW010000541.1:0-3100 GCA_044377555.1 Pseudomonas sp. | reverse complement strand
AAAGTCCATCAGAACAGCGTCCATAAAAAAAGGCCCACTAGGGGCCTTTTCAGCAAGCGTGTCGCTTAGCGTTCCAGGTCTGCAATCTTGCCTGGTTTACCATCCCACTCTGCTGCGTCTTCCAGAGCGTCTTTTTTCTCGGTGATGTTCGGCCAAACGTCCGCGAGCTCAGCGTTGAGCTCGATGAAGTTTTCCATCCCGGCAGGGATTTCATCTTCCGAGAAAATGGCATTAGCAGGGCATTCAGGCTCACAGAGCGCACAGTCGATGCACTCGTCCGGGTGAATCACCAGGAAGTTCGGGCCTTCGTAAAAGCAGTCCACCGGACAGACTTCTACGCAGTCGGTGTACTTGCACTTGATGCAGTTGTCGGTGACGACGAAGGTCATTTCTAATTCTCTCCTCAGGCGGCGGCAGCGAAGCCCTTCCAGGTCGGGTTCGCCGGGTTCGGGAGTGATATCTACAGGCCAGGCTAAAAGGCCAGTAGCATCCCGAACCGCGCGCGATTCTAGCAGCTTTTACAGGCGTGTCTTTAATGTGTAGAGCAAATCAAGCGCTTTACGTGGCGTCATATTGTCCAGATCAAGCTTGGACAGGTCATCCAGCACCGGGTGAGGCAGGCTGGCAAACATGTCGCTTTGCTGTGGTGCAGCCTTCTTGCCCGGTGCCGGTCGCGGTACTTCGTGGGGCAGGCTGGTGGTTTCCAGGCGGCTCAAATGCTCGCGGGCCCGGGTGATCACATTGGCTGGAACCCCCGCCAGCTGGGCCACGGCCAAGCCATAGCTCTGGCTCGCCGGGCCAGGCAATACATGGTGCAGGAACACGATGCGCTCGTTGTGTTCAGTGGCGCTCAAGTGCACGTTGGCAACCAGCGGCTCGTTTTCGGGCAATACCGTCAATTCGAAGTAGTGCGTCGCAAACAAAGTATAGGCGCGCAATTGAGCGAGACGTTCTGCCGCAGCCCAGGCCAGCGACAAACCGTCGAAGGTGCTGGTGCCGCGACCCACTTCATCCATCAGTACCAGGCTGCGATCGGTGGCGTTGTGCAGAATATTGGCGGTTTCGCTCATTTCGACCATGAAGGTCGAGCGCCCGCCCGCCAGATCATCGCTGGAGCCGATCCGGGTGAAGATGCGGTCAACCAGCGACAGCTCACAGCTGGCCGCCGGCACAAAACTGCCAATATGCGCCAGCAATACGATCAATGCGGTTTGGCGCATGTAGGTCGATTTACCGCCCATGTTAGGACCGGTGATCACCAGCATGCGGGTGTTGTCATCCAGCGCCAGGTCGTTCGCCACAAACGGGGTGGTCAGTACTTGCTCGACCACCGGGTGGCGACCCTGGCTGATGCGCATGCACGGTTCGTCAACAAAACGCGGGCAGTTCAGGTCCAGATTCAGGGCACGCTCGGCCAGATTGCTCAGCACATCCAGCTCGGCCAGTGCGGCGGCGGTGTCTTGCAACGGCGCCAGGTGGCCGATCATTTCTTCGAGCAGGGCTTCGTAAAGCATCTTCTCGCGGGCCAGGGCCCGGCTTTTGGCCGACAGGGCTTTATCCTCGAAGGCCTTGAGCTCCGGGGTGATAAAGCGCTCGGCGCCTTTGAGCGTTTGGCGGCGGATGTAATCAGCCGGTGCCTGCTCAGCCTGCTTGCTCGGCAGCTCGATAAAGTAACCGTGCACCCGGTTGTAACCGACCTTGAGGTTGGCCAGGCCGGTGCGGGCTTTTTCGCGGGCTTCCAGATCGATCAGGAACTGACCGGCGTTTTCGCTCAGCGACTGCAACTCATCGAGTTCTGCGTCATAGCCGGTCTTCAGCACGCCACCATCACGGATCACTGCGGGCGGGTTGTCGTTGATGGCTTTTTCCAGCAGGGCCGCCAGCTCGGGGTAGGTGCTGGTGAGTGTGGCCAGTTGCTGCAGGTGCGGTGCTTCGAGCCCGATCATCGCGTCTTGCAGTTCGGGTAGCGCGTTCAAGGCATCTCGCAGGCGTGCCAGGTCGCGGGGGCGGGCATTACGCAGGCCGATACGGGCCAGAATCCGCTCCAGATCGCCGATTTCCTTGAGCTGTGGCTGCAGTTTTTCGAAGCGATAGCCGTCCAGCAAACAGGTGATCGACGACTGGCGGGCCAGCAGGACGCTCAAGTCGCGCAGCGGACGGTTCAACCAGCGGGTCAGCAAGCGGCTGCCCATTGATGTCTGGCAACGGTCGACCACTGATTGCAAGGTGTTGTCGCGACCGCCGGCCAGGTTGGTGTCCAGCTCCAGGTTACGTCGGCTGGCGCCGTCAAGCACCACGGTGTCGTCCAGGCGCTCATGGCGCAGGCTGCGTAAATGGGGCAGGGCGGTACGCTGGGTTTCCTTGGCGTAGCTGAGCAGGCAGCCGGCGGCGCCAATGGCCAGGGTCAGGTTTTCGCAGCCGAAGCCTTTAAGGTCTTGGGTCGAGAACTGCTGGCACAGGCTTTTCAGGGCCGAGTCGCGCTCAAAGTCCCACGGCGCACGGCGACGAACGCCACGGCGTTTTTCGGCGGGCAGGCCTTGTGGCCAGTCATCCGGGATCATCAGCTCGACCGGGTTGATGCGCTCTAGTTCGGCCAGCAGGTTTTCCCAGCCCTTGATTTCAAGTACCGAGAAGTTGCCGCTGGTAATGTCCAGAACGGCCAGGCCAAACAGGCGTTCGTCCCCCAGCACGGCGGCAATCAGGTTGTCGCGGCGCTCATCCATCAACGCCTCGTCACTGACCGTACCCGGGGTGATGATGCGCACTACCTGGCGGTCAACCGGGCCTTTGCTGGTTGCCGGATCGCCGACCTGTTCGCAAATCACCACCGACTCGCCAAGCTTTACCAGCTTGGCCAGATACCCTTCAGCCGCATGGTAAGGAATCCCGCACATCGGGATCGCCTGCCCTGCAGACTGCCCACGTGCCGTGAGCGTGATATCCAGCAACTTGGCGGCTTTCTTCGCGTCTTCGTAGAAGATCTCGTAGAAATCGCCCATGCGATAGAACATCAGCTGATCAGGGTGCTGGTTCTTCAGGCGCCAGTACTGTTGCATCATCGGCGTGTGTGAGGACAGGTCGGAGGTATTTTTGCTCATCA
>JBILYW010000070.1:0-9505 GCA_044377555.1 Pseudomonas sp. | reverse complement strand
CTGATCACCCAACATGACCAGTAACGGTTTGATATCGCGCCCGGCGCTGCATTCATCACCTGCAACAGGCTGCGTACAATCACCCAGTTTCTCAATTGACAAGGCATCGCTGACTTTGTAGCCAATGTGACCACGTAATCGCAGTGCCCCACGGTGGATAAACAACGGCGGATTTGCGCAATGGACTGGTTGACGCTATTGGCCGACACCTGCTGCCCGTAGCGTTCCCACCCCGCATGCAACAGCTCCTTTTTAGTAACGATGGAGCCCTGAGCCTCAAGTAACGTCGAAAAACAACGGCTGGCTGCCGCCCCGAGCATAACGGACTGAACAACGTCACCCGCACCTGACACTTCATACAACTCATCATCAAATAACATTACGCCAGCTATCAAGTAACGGGCCATGGTATTACAGCCTTATAAAATGAGTAGACGGAGTGTAATGTTCCGCCATTTCAAATGCCGAATTAAATAACACTCTACATCAATCACTTAACACAGCGACATAGCGCGAGGCCTGCCCATGCAAAATCAAGCATAAACACCCTCTTGATCAATACACACGTCGAACAAACGCCCACAATAAACTTGTCAACTCAGCGTTTTAATCCAGGCTTAAAGTAGGAATTTTCAACACCTTAATATTTAAACAAAACAACCCGCCCACTTATAAGCAGGGCCGCTGTTTATCGCCCACCAGTCTTATTGTTATCGGGGGTAAGTCGCTCAAGGGACAGTAATATTAATCAGGCCCAGGCGCTTAAATATCGGCATCAAAAATAATCGTGGCACTGCCGGTAAACGTAGTGCCTGGATAATTGAGCATGGATGCGCTCGCTACGCCGGGAATGACGTAGTGCAGGGTAGCCTTTCGAGAAAACTGGCTGCTTTGCGTACTGAACACCACCGCACTCTGCTCCCCGCTACCGAGCGGCACTCGATGCGCAGGCTGCCCCCCTGAATCGACCACGATACCGGCGGGCAAAGTGAGTGCAATATCAACCCCCACGACGGGTTGTTCGTGCGCTAACGGGCGAATGCCACAGGTGCTCTCCACGACGTATTGGCACTCCAGATAGACTTTAAACTTGCCGGAGCTGGATATTTTAAAGTCATGGTTGGCGAATAAGGATGGCGGTAGTCGCCCGGTATCGAACCATCCTTGCCAGCCGCCTTCAGGCTGCAGTACCACACGGTTTGCGCCGGGCGGGAACTCGACATTGAGCAAGTGGTTAACCGACAGCTTGAAGTTGAAGGTGATGTGATCATCGCTCGCCAGCATGATGTCGCCAAAGTCAAAATCCTGACCAGGGCCTATGCCATAGGTGATGCTACCGGAGTAAGTGCCCATTTCCATGGCCAAAGGGTTTGGCGTGAGCATCTCGTAACTGATGTTCATGTTGCGGTACCTGAAAGGCGCCGGAATCTCGACTTTGGGCATTTTCACGCAAGCCGTGGTTGCACTCTGCGGTACCTTCCAGAAGTAATCATAAAAAGTGGCATTGCCACTGCCCACGCCGCCATAGGTGCAAGGGCTGGGCGCCGTTACCCAGGTCGATCCCCACAAGTGACCATGCCAGGTGCCGCTGCTCAAAATATAGCGCCCGCCGAAACCCGAGATCCGCCATTGCACCTCGGAACTCGCTCCGGTTTGATCATTGGTAATGGGCACGGTGCGAAAGGTCGACGGGATTAGCATGTAAGCCGCTTTTCGCCTGTCTGCCAGCGCCTCGTCCGGGTCAAGCCCCTTTGACGCATCGAAATCAATCGGGAAGTCAACACTCGAAAAGTTATTGGCTTCGCATTGACCTGGCAGTATCAGGCAATAGCCCGTCACCGGTGTTGTATTAACAAACTTATTATGTGAAGGATTTGCGGGGTCGGGCATAAACACTGCCGTAATTTCCTGCTCTGCTGCATTCAACGGTTGAACGCTGAACAGTCCCTGCGCACACAAAAAAATCAGACCTGCCAAAAAAAAAGCTGACGACTCAAAAAAAATAAACAACCGCACGGTATGTCTCCCCGATAGTGAATAGCGATGCAGGCCTTATAAATAATCACGTCGTCGCGCTGAAACAGCCGCAACGACCTCTATATAGAACGGCCCGCTAAGTAGTGACATCAAATATAATCGTGACCACGCCACTGTAAGTACTGCCCGGATTTTCAACCATGAGTGCTGTCACCTCGGGTTGTATTTCATAATTCATGCTTGCCGCCCGCGACAGTTGAACCCCGTCAACTTCAAAACTTACTGCATTGTGCATACCCTGGGCCAAGGGAACTTTAATCGCCGTACGTCTGCCCGGGCTTAACGTGATACCGGCCGGAAAACTCACCGTTGTATCCACCGCCACCCGGGCATTTTTCGTGGCTGACTCGGCGTAAATACCGCAGTCCGCGTCAATCGAATATTGACAGTCCAGGTACATTTTGAAGTGGCTTGAAGTCGATAGTTTAAAATTCTGAAACGCACTCAAACCGGGAGGTTTGCGTCCCGAGTTAAGCCAACCTTGCCAACCCTCCCTGGGTTGCAAGACCGCCCGTTGTGAACCCGGTGGAAAGTCCACCGTTAACGCACTGTTTACGGAAAACCTGAAGTTAAGGGCCAGGACACTATCAGAAGGCAACATCAACTCACCGAGGTCAAAATCCTGGCCCGGCCCCACGTTGTAAACAGTACTGGCAGCATATTCCCCAGGCTCCATGTCCAGTGGGTTAGGCATGACAAATTCAAACGCGGTTTGGGTATGGTTATAAATAAAAGGACCCGGGATTTCGAATAACGCTTTTTTGGTACAGGTGTCATTGCTGCGGTAGTGCCAAAAAAACTCATGGGCTTTGGGCGCTAAATACCACAGCCTTGATGAATAACATGACCCCAACCCCTCATGCCACGCTCCTCCTTGCCAGAGCAATCCATGCCCCAGGTTGGGTGCCGTAGGGCCACCCGGAGACAGTTCCGCCGCCGGCTGGATCAAATGGTATTGAGCCCCCATTGCGACTGCCCGAACTTTTAATTCAGCCTGTGAGCCGGTTTTATTATTGACCAACATTACACTGCGCCAACCCAAGGGGATCTTGAAGTACGCCCCCTGCCTTGGATCATTCGCATTTGCCGCAACGTCAATACCCGCCGGCGACTCAAAAACAACCGGCCACATCATACCCAGTGCCCCGTTACAGTAACTGGAACTAGGCGACGAACACTTGCCTTCGCCAGGCGTCGCGATGACAAAGGCCGTGTTCCTTAAACTGTTCGGATCGGGCGTATACACCGCCTCAATGGTTTTTTCATACGCTGACGTCGATAACGCGTAACTCATCAATACCAGCGCCAACCGGTAACGTCTAAAACTTTGGGAGTTAAAAAGTAATGCCATGCGCATAATAATTACTCAGTTCAAAATGATGAATCACACGCTCCTTGTGCCCCGTGTATTCATTGCTATTTAACAGAGCATCCGTATTCAAGTGACCTGTCCATTCACGGCCCTTTCGCAACGCCCACTGATGTTGGGTGACAGACGATATCGGCGACCAGCAACACATTGTTTTCACGTTTATGTTTGCCCGGTTCCAGGACGACACTGCATGCAGGCTGCCCCCGATGATTTATTTCCAGGCTGGGTGACGCTTCGCTCATTTCCAGCACAAAAAACCCGTCGGCCTCTGTTACACCGCTGCTGGCATGATTAAGGATATGTGCGCCTGCCATGGGGCGGCCCTGGGGGTCGACAAGACGTCCCAGTACCGACAAGGTTTTGAGTACGCGCACTTTCTGATACATCACGCCACCTTTATTGAGGTGGTAGCGCGTCTGGGGAGGTTGTATCGACGCGGCATAGGCATCACTGCCATTGAAATCGAAGCGCACCGTGCCACTTTTATATGCGCCCACCGGCACAATATTTCTGCCGGGTTTGAGCTCTGCGCCATAACTGCCACTCATGTCGTCGGCGCGTAATACCAGGTTGTCGATGTCCGAATCCAGGTCGACGATCATTGCCCCGTCATCACCATAGAAATTGCCGCTGGCAGCCACAGTCCCTGCCCCGACGGCCACGGTACTGCTGAGGTTCAAGCCACCGCTGACCTCTCCGTTATAGGAAGAGCGCTGTGCGTAGGCGTCGCCATCAAGCACTCGGGTTTCAAATTGAGTGGCGCCGCTCAAGCCCGCGCCGTAACTGTCGGCCGTCAGGCTGGTGGAGTAACTTTTGAAAAAATCACCGTCCAGGACCTTGTTGTAGCCCAATGAACCATTAAGTTCGCGCTCGCCATCACGGGAGGTGCGACTACCGATACTGGCCGAGAAGCTGCCGCCCGGGTTGCCCAGCGCCAGGTTGATGCTCAGGTCGATCCCGCGATTACGCTGGCTCCCGGTGCTGATGCTCGCGGGGCGGTCAAACAGCGATACCTGCCAGTTCACATCGCTGCCAAACAGCGTGCTCCTGCGTAACCAGCTCAGATCAACCCCGGTGCCGTTGGTATTGCCGCTACTGTGGCTGACCCGACCCGTGAGGCTGCTGGTCAGGCTCAAACGCTGAGTAACCGACAGCGCTGTGTTTTGAGTACGGCCGTTGAAGCGGTTTTTTGGGCGAATCGCGACGGTGTCCAGGTAGTCGATATCATTTCGGGTATCAAGCCAGGAACGCGAGTGAGAAAACATCACGCTGCCGCTGTGATATTGATAACGGGCCTGAATATCCATTCCTGTACCGTAGTCAGACGTTTGATACACGTTGCTATAGAGACTGATCTTGTCTGACAGGCTCCAGTCTATTGACCCGCCGTATTGCATTTTTTGCGCAACACGCTGGGCGTCAGCCCCCAGAATGACTCGGGGATGCACCAGGTAATTGAGCAGAACCCCGTAGGTCAAACCCTGATCATATTGAACGTCATCGCCCCAGTTATTGAACAACTGACGTCGTTTGCCACCGAACACGCTGTAGCGCCAGGGTTGATCGGCATTGCGCCAGTTGTTCGGTTTATAGATCACCTCTTCGGTCGTGGAAGTGACTTGGCCATCCTCGATCAAGCGCACCTGTACGGGGTAAATCCCCCCGGGTAAGCGCCTTGTGTCGAGTGTCTGCAAACCACTGGCAACGGCCTGGCTGTAAATCAGGACACCATCGCGATATACCTCCACAAGCCCTTGGCGACTAGGCGTGACATAGACGGGATAGGTGCTGGGGCTTGCGCTGTTGACGGCAAGGCTGTCGCTGGTTCCGTACATGAAACCAAGGGTGGTATCAGGGCTGGCGCCAAAATTGCGCGGTCGTCGATAAACCCCTAGCGCATCCGGCGTGAAATACCCCAGACGGAAAAAGTTGCCGGCAAACTCGCGCTGGCCGTAGAGCTGGTTCAAAGAGTGATAGGTGGGAGAGTCGGGCTCACCGGTACGTGCCAGTTCGGCCGAAGCAACCTGTGTCCAGTTGCCGATGCTGCTATTGGCCTGGACGTTATAACGCGCCGCCATGCTGGCTTCGGAGCCACCACTGCGGGCAATGTTCAATTGGTTGTGCAGAATCAGACCGGCACTGCCGCCTACGGGCAGGCTGTGGTACTGGGCAGAATCGCCTTCATGCTCGGCGTTATCCGTCAAAATCGAAAGCTGTGAGTCTTGCAGGTTGTAATGCAAGGCGACCAAGCCGTTTGCACAATTGTCAGTACAGCTACCCAGCGCTACAGGTGTGGATAACTGATCCAGCCATTGGGCACGCTCGGCCTCAGGCAATGCACTTTCTTGCGTATCGGTAAAACTCAATAATCGAATTTTTTCATCACGACCGAGAATGACCAGGGCATCGCCAAGCAACTTTGCGTTTACATCGATACGCACGGCTAAAGGCACATCGAAAAAATGTTCCTGAAAACCATCAGGTAAAGACGCTGCCTGACTTAACACACCCAACTTGGACGGTGAATTAACCTCAGCGTTAAGGCCCGTCGACAGAATAATCGAGTAGCCAACAATCAGGGCACGACCCATTAAAGAGTTCAATAGTTATTATCCAGACAAACTGACATCGTTTATGTAAAACCCGCACAACTCCACTTTCCAGGCGGCCGAGAGCATCGATCGTTGTTCGACCGCCAGGAAAGAGAGTCTTAGAGCTCAGGCATTACTAAAGACGGCTTAAGGCGTAACAGGAGGCACCGCATCGAAGGTCATGTTGACGATGCCACTGTATTCACCCGGTACAAAATCATTGCCTGTCTCTACGGCCGCAATCGTCAGGTCTACGCGTTTTCCGGCAGCCGCTTCAGTGGCGTTGATAAACTCCTGACTGAAGCTATTAAGCTCCTTGTTATTGAAATGAACGTCGAGCGGAATCATGGCAGCGCCATTGAACAGATAAGCTCCGTTGGCATCGGTAATGCGTGCGGCAATGGCACCCGAGCTGTTTCTGACGTCAAAGGCTTTACGCAGGGTGCTTAGCTCGCCACGCCCGGTAGCGGGATTAGGCGTCCACTCCATACGTTGCGCCACACCGATCCAGCCGGTTTCTGCCGGTACAACATGAAACGTGGTGGATGGAACACTGGCAACCAATTGAACTTGTACTTCGATTGGATCAGCCGCAGAGACCTGTGCCGTTCCCAGGGTGGCTAACAAGGCAAGGGCCAGTGGGCTAACAGTAGCCATAAAAGTGCGTTGCATTTTTGCTTCCTTCTTCAGGTTTATAGTCAGGGGGTGATACATCATTTATATGCAATTAAAATTCAAGCACTGGTAAACGATACCTTGCGTTCAGCATTGCCTTCTTGAAGCACAAAGCTGTGAATCTTGTTTTGTGTTTTGGTAAACGTATAGGTTTTACCGGGCAATACGTAATGCTGAGCGATGGCCGAACACTCGGTAGTTTTTTCGACATGGCAACTTTTAACGAAATCCAGGGCAATAACACTATTGCCTGCGTTATGGACGCTGTAGGTCGTCTTTTCATCTTTAAGTCGTGTATCAAACTTGACCTTGTCCGGCCTGACAAACATAAGCGTGCCGAACCCCGTCAACAGGGTTACTTGCGCAGCCAGATCGTTCTTGTAGGTCTGTTGATCATCGGCACTCTGATCAAAAGTGTCCGCACTGGACGGCAACACAGGAATAAATCGAACCCGGTAATACCGTTCATGGTCACGACCGCCCATAAACAACAGTCGGGTCGATTGCATGCCATTGGCTGGAATAATCATCCTGGCCGGGCTCGCCAGCAGCGTGTTCTGCTCGGCCAGCGGCGCATCAGAGAGCGCTTTGGGTGGCAGTTCGACGGGTTTGCCCTGGGCGTCGTAGATAATTTCCTGAACCACCACTTTCACGAATGCGGTACTGGTTCCAGAGTTATAAATGCGCTTCAGGACCGCGCTTTTACCGTCATCCAGAAAGCCGAACATCGACCCCGGATTGATGGCTGGCGAGGCGATTGCCGGCGCAGTCAAACCCCAACCGCACCCCATCATCAGAAAGAGATAGCTATAAATTCGCATGGTAATACTCGGCTGCTGATCACTGTTTTCTACAGAGCCTGTGAAGCTGCTGTGGAAGTGGAATCAAGTATTACGGCGATTGGTGCGATGAAGTGAAAAGCCTCATCAATGCTCATGCCTAAGCACCGAAACACAAGGCTTTTCATAGGTTTTCACGGTTTGTGATACTGACCGGTCACAGTTTTTCGGCGCTGAAATTTCTGACTGCTTGCAAGCGCACTCATCAGGTTCAACCAGGGCTGACTGACACGGCCTGCCTCAAGAAGCACCAGATGTATGCCAAGCGCTAAAGGTGCGCAATTAATGAGACAACCTCATATAAAATTCGCGATAAAAACCCGAATATTCGCCATATTCGAGCATTCCTCTCAATGTTTTTTGCCTGCTTGCCATCCTTCTCACCAATGGTTAGGGTTGAGGTCATGAACACATCACATACCCTCATCCTGCTTCGTCAACATCGCAGCCTTTGCCTAGTCAGTGCACGACTGCAAAGCTAATTGCGGTGCCTCGCCCTTTTGCTTTGTATTTTTTCGGCTAGCCGCCCGTGTACGGCTTGCACAATAAGGATTGCCTGATGACCATGCTCAAAGACCCGTCTTCCAAATACCGCGCCTTCCCGGTCATTGACCTGCCTGACCGCACCTGGCCTTCGAAAACCATCACCAGCGCGCCTGTCTGGTGCAGTTCCGATTTGCGCGACGGCAACCAGTCGCTGATCGAGCCGATGGATGCGGTGAAGAAGCTGCGTTTCTGGAAGACACTGGTCAGTGTTGGCGTTAAAGAAATCGAGGCGTCGTTCCCGGCCGCATCGCAAACTGACTTCGACTTCGTGCGCACCCTGATTGAAGACGGCCATATCCCGGACGACACCACCATCCAGGTGCTGACCCAGGGCCGTGAAGACCTCATCGCGCGTACCTTTGAATCGTTGCGTGGCGCGAAAAAAGCCATCGTCCACTTGTACAACGCCACCAGCCCGTCGTTCCGGCGCATCGTGTTCAACCAGGACAAGGACGGCGTTAAAGAAATCGCGGTCAGCGCAGCCAAGCTGTTCGTCAAATACGCCGCCCAGCAGCCAGAAACCCAGTGGACGTTCGAGTACTCGCCAGAGACCTTCAGCGCAACTGAACTGGAGTTCGCCAAGGAAGTGTGTGACGCGGTGATCGAGGTCTGGAACCCGACACCTGAACACAAGATGATCCTCAACTTGCCCGCGACCGTTGAGTGCGCCACCCCGAACATCTATGCCGACCAGATCGAATGGTTCGGTCGCCATATCAATCGCCGGGACAGCGTATTGATCAGCCTGCACACCCACAACGACCGCGGCACCGGCGTAGCCGCCACCGAGCTGGGCCTGATGGCCGGCGCTGATCGCGTTGAAGGCTGCCTGTTCGGCAACGGCGAGCGCACCGGTAACGTCGATCTGGTGACTGTGGCACTGAACATGTACACCCAGGGCCTGAACCCTGAGCTCGATTTCTCCGATATCGACGGCGTGCGCAAAGTCGTCGAGGAGTGCAACCAGATCCCGGTTCACCCACGTCACCCGTATGTCGGCGATCTGGTACACACCGCGTTCTCCGGCTCGCACCAGGACGCCATCCGCAAGGGCTTCGCCCAGCAAAAGCCGGACGCCTTGTGGGAAGTGCCGTACTTGCCAATCGACCCGGCTGATATCGGCCGTAGCTACGAAGCCGTGATCCGGGTTAACAGCCAGTCGGGTAAAGGCGGGATTGCTTACCTGCTGGAGCAGGAATACGGCATCAGCTTGCCGCGCCGCATGCAGATCGAGTTCAGCCAGGTCGTTCAGCGCGAAACCGACCGCTTGGGCCTGGAAATGACGGCTCAGCAGATCCACAACTTGCTGCGCACCGAATATCTGCAGGCCAATACCCCTTACGCGCTGGTCAGCCACCGTTTGCAGGAAGAGAACGGCCATAGCGCAGTCGAAGTTGAAGTGTCGGCCAAGGGCGATGGCGAAACCAACCTGCGCTGGAGCGGCA
>JBILYW010000069.1:0-9518 GCA_044377555.1 Pseudomonas sp. | reverse complement strand
GGTCAGGCCAGCGACGTACGTTTGCCGAAGAACATCTCGGTGATCAGGTCGTTGTTGATCTCATCGCCCTGCAGGGTGCGCACCAGCAATTCGCTGCCCAGCAGCGGCAACGACAGCACCATGGTCGGGTTGACGCGCTTGACCTTGGGCATGTTCCGGGTTTCGTTGACCAGCGCGATGATCTGGGTTTCGTCCCCGGCCACTTCCTTGGCCGCCAGAATGGTGAACACGTTCTCGGCGTCGCTGTCGCACAGGGTGACGATGTACTTGGCGTCTGCCGCGCCGGCCATTTTGAGGGTCGAGGCGGCCGACGGATCACCTTCAATGAGGTCTGCCTTTTCGGGCAGGTCGTGCTGGCTGCCGGTGGCGCACACGACGGTGACGTGTTCGCCGCGATCGGTCAGGCCTTTGTAGACGTTCTGTGCCAGAGAGCCAACGCCGACGAGGATGTAGTGATTTTTACGGGACATGTGGGTAATCCTGCCTTTAACGATTCGTTGGATGTTGTTGCTGATCAGCGGGCCGGCAATGGACGCCACCGAGATCGCGAAGATGGTGATGCCCAGCACGATAACGGTCAGGGTAAAGAACCGGGCATCGGTGGTGTGGGGGACGATGTCGCCAAAGCCCACGGTCGACATGACCACGATGGCGAAGTAGAACGCCGAGGGCAGGTCGGTCACCGCCGGTGCAAACCCGTCGCCGATATAGAGCGTGCCAAGGGTGCTGTAGACAATCAGCGAGGCAATGCTGACCACCGCAAAGAAGCTGCCCGTGGCCAGGCTGTAGTGGTCAAACCGGCGCCAATAGAAGGCCAGTACTGCAATAGAGACCAGGGACAGGACGGTCACGCCATCGGTTTTTTTAATGATGAAAAAGTCAACGCAGACGGTGGCTATCAACAGCAACAGCGCGAAAAACCAGCTGATTCTGGACTTGATCAACAGCCCCAGCGACATCAGCACCAACACAAAGCCCACCACGAACCCCGGGATTTCCAGCAAGGCCAAAAAGCTCAAAGCCTCCTTCCAGGTATCAAATGAGCCTGAGGTGCTATTGGCGTGAGCAACCCCGCGTTGCAACACCGGCAAGAACAAGAGGAAGCCATTGATGGCCACCAGCAAGGCGACCCCGTAGGCAAAGGTGATTCGATTTTTTACGTCCTGTAATAAAGTCATGGCACCTACGACGCGTCTGTTAAGGGGTGAGGGGGAGTGTAGGTCAGGTTTTCCGGGCTGCCACATACGATCCGTGTGCTTGAGCCTCGCATCAGCCATTGGCAGCCAGTTGGTCATAACCGCGGATGTAGTAGTTGAGGGCCGAAATCAGCCAGCACAGCACAAACATGCCAATGATCCAGTAACCAATTTCGCCGAAGTTTTCACTGATGGCATTGATCGGCGTCCATATACCGCCCGTTAGCTCGAGCTTTTCGGCAATCAGCCCCAGCGCTTCGACGCCACCGATAAATAGCGCGACGACCACCGAGGCGGCGGTGATGGTGATGTTGTAGTAGAGCTTGCGCACCGGTTTGGAGAACGCCCAGCCGTAGGCGCCGATCATCACGAAGTTGTCCAGTGAGTCGATCAGGGCCATGCCCACGGCGAACAGAACCGGGAACACCATGATCGACCACAGGCTGATGCCGTGGGAGGCGCTGGTGGCGCTGATGCCCAGCAGGCCGATCTCGGTGGCGGTGTCGAAGCCCAGGCCGAACAGGAACCCTACCGGGTACATGTGCCAGCTTTTATTGACCAGGTTGAACACCCGGCCAAAGATCCGCGCCATCAGGCCGCCCTTGTTGGTGGCCAGCAGGTCCAGCTCTTCGGGGGGCAGGGTGTGGCCGGCCTTGACCTGTTTGAACTTCTTGTACACCGAGATCAGGATCACCAGGTTGAGCAGGCCGAACAGCAACAGAAACACCGAGGACACCAGGGTGCCGATCAGGCCGCCCGTTTCATGGAACCACTGCATGTCGTCCTTGAACGCCATGGCCGTGGCGGCAATCGCAAGCGAGGCCAGTACCACAATGGTGGAGTGCCCCAGGGAGAACCAGGTGCCTACGGCAATCGGGCGCTGCCCCTGTTGCATCAGTTTGCGGGTGACGTTGTCGATGGCGGCGATATGGTCGGCGTCCACGGCGTGGCGCAGGCCGAAGCCGTACGCCAGCAATGCGGTGCCCATCAATACCGGGTTGTTGCCAAACTCCATGAAAGCCCAGGCCCAGGCCAGAAGGTTGGCCAGGATCAGTCCGGTCAGCAGGTAAATGGCACGCCGCGTGGTGTTCGACGGTGCGGCGTTGGCCAGGGGGTGGGCAATCGCGGTCATGGACAGGCTCCGGCACAGGATCGAAAGTTATTGGCGGTGGGCCGGCATCACGTCTTTGTTGGGCACCAGGAACAACCAGGAGGCCAGCACAAACGGCATGGTCAGGGTCGGGATGCCCACCGGGGCCAATACTGTATTCAAGGCACCCTGCACAAATACAGTGAAGATCACGCCGATAAGGGTGTAGATCAGCACGCGCCAGCTGGGCTTGTTGAATGTCGACCCCAGGGCGATGGCGGTCAGTACGGCGCTGAATGCATAAAGGCCGTTGTTGACGCTGGCGTGTTCCGCTTGCAGAACCGTGGCGGTCACGATCGCCAGTACCGAGCCGCCCAGGGCAAACACGGCGGCCCACAACGATGACACCGCCAGCCCGGCCAGCAGCAGCAGGCTGCCAATCACGCTGCTGAACAGGAAGACTTCGGAGATGCCGAAAAACGTGCCATTGAACAAATGGATGCCGTCGAACAGGTCGCTGTTGAGCGCGACCAGGTCATGGGGCAGGTTGGGCACCGGCAAGGCGCTGGTGTTGAGACCGCCAAAGGCATAGCTGGCCAGCAGCATGGTCCAGGTCACCAGAACGAAAGGGGCGGTCAGGGCGGCGACTTTCCAGGTTTTCAGAATGTCGGCGATGCAGATGGTGACGATCACCGAGACGACGCTGCCCAGGATGATGCATAACCACAGGATTGGCGTGACGTCGAGGAAAGTCGGCAAGGCGGCGCCGACCAGGCAGCCGTTATAGCCGTACAGGCCGGCCTTCCATGACTTCTGGTCTTTGAGTTTTCGGCCGGTAAAGGTCGCCACGGCGGTTCCCAGTACGCTGCCAAAGGCCACCGCCGGGTTGCCTTCGCCATAGGCGCCGACAAAGATTGCGGCAAAAAACAGCAGTCCGGTCAGGGGGTTGTTCTGGAACATCACCTGGGCACAACCGCGCAGCGTGACGTCAATGAATTCAAGGACGACGTTGCCGCTCGCCACTTTTGACCACTTGGATGCAGCTTCCATATTGACTCTCCCGATTGTGCACTTGGCCTAGACCCGCCCTGATAATGCAATGTCCCCCAGTGGGAGCGAGCCTGCTCGCGAACAACCTTCGCGAGCAGGTTCGCTCCCACGGTTGATTTTTCTGTAGCTGCTGACGAACAACTCGAGGCTACATAGCTATCGCCAAAGAAACTGCGGCTGCAGTGTCAGGCCCAGAATTTCTTCCCGGGCGACTTTCCAGAACTCGCGGATTTGCGCCTTGACCTCACCGCTGTCGTTGCCCAGCACCTTGAAGATCAGGCCGCAGTCGTTCGGCAGGCGGGTGACGCCGCTGGCCAGGCCCGCAGGCATGTCGAACAGCGCCGGGATGCGCGCCACGATCCGGTCGTGATGCTCCTTGGGCGTAAGCAGAACCACGTTGCCGAACACGTCGAAGGTCTGCATCACGCCAATGGCGTCCAGGCTCTCCTTTTTCGGCTCCAGGATGTACTTCTCGACAAACAGCTCGCGGCCTTCAAGGTTTTCGGCCGACACCCGCGAGGAGTACACGTCAAAGCCGAATCGCTCATCGACATGGTGGTACTTGCGCCCCGACATCAGAATTTCGCAGTAGATCGCCGTCGCCGTGGGATGGATCTTGATCTGGGTGTCGGTGATAAAGCGCGCATTGCGATGGGGGATCAGCGGGTCGGGCATGAACTCCAGATAGCCGTTCTCCTCGATCCGCAAACACTGGATTTGCGAGGCATAGTTGGCATTCATCGAATGCACTTTGGTCGCTGACTGGGTGGTGACGTGCCCGCAGGCACCCACCCCGACATTGACGTCAGTGGCCAGACGGTCGCCCTGCAGCACGCAGCCCGAGGTCGAAATCATGGTGACGCAGGGCAGCTCGGGCATTTCCTCGTCCCAGTACAATGCCCGCTGCACCAGCGACGGTACACGTCGCTCCATATCTGCCAGTACGCTGCGATTGCCGCGCTTTTCAAAGCCCAGTCGCAGGTAGCCGCTTTTGCCTTCGGAACCGCTTTGCATTTGCGGTGGTTCGTCCTGGTACTGCGACAGCTCCGGCGCATCGGTGCCTAATGAGTGAGCGCGAAGCCGTGACGGGGTGTTCACGATGTTCAGGCTCTGCGATGTCATGCAGTGACCTCGCTTTTGACCGCCGGTTTCTGTGCGAACAGGAACATGTGTTCGATCATGTCCACCAGTTCTTCAATGCCCTGGCCGGTCTTGCAGTTGGTGAGGATATACGGGCGGTTGCCGCGCACCACTTTAGTGTCGCTCTCCATCACATCCAGGCTGGCGCCCACATAGGGGGCGAGGTCGATCTTGTTGATGATCAGGATGTCAGCCTGCACCAGGCCCGGGCCGTTTTTACGCGGGATTTTTTCGCCTTCGGCCACGTCGATCACGTAGATGTAGAAATCGGCCAGTGCCGGGCTGAAGGTCAGGGTCAGGTTGTCGCCGCCGCTTTCAATCATGATCAGGTCGCTGTCGGGGAATTTCTCTTCCATTTCCTCGACCGCCGCAATATTCATGCTCGGGTCTTCACGCACCGCCGTGTGCGGACAGGCACCGGTCTCCACGCCCAGGATCTTGTCTTCGTCCAGGATGCCCTTGAGGGTGCGCTTGACCTGCTTGGCGTCTTCGGTGGTCACGATGTCGTTGGTGATGATCAACGGTTTGTAGCCACGGTTGATCAGGATCGGAGTGATCACTTCGATGATCGCGGTTTTACCTGAACCGACCGGGCCGCCAATACCAATGCGAGTAATCTTTTTCACGATACGTTCCTTAACAAAAATGGAAGCTGATTGAGCGCCGACACAGGCCGGCGCCGTTGATTCAGATGGATCAGTTCATAAACAGCCGCACGTGGGCCTTCACGTGGACGGCGGCAAGCACGTCGACGATCGGCACATAGGAAGACATCTGATCGATATCACCGATTTCGGCGATATCGCAGAAGGCTTCAATGTCGTGGTTGAGCTCGAACAGAATGTGCTGGGTGTCCAGGTGCGTGACCCGCATCAGGCGCATGGCAGCGCTGAGAATGGTCATGGCGACACCATACTGGTGCATCACCACGACCTCCCGGGCGCCGATGCCCTGGGTCGACATCACCACGGCCTGGGTGACGGGATAAGTGCCCGCCGCGTTGCCGGCCTTGATCTGTTCCAGCCACCAGCGCACCAGGGGTTTTTCGACGACATGGATCGACATCTCGGCCAGTTTTTTGCCCATGCGCGTGGCCATCAACCGGCTTTCTTCGTTGAGCTTGCGGTTATTGACCGCCCAGTCCGCGCGCAAAATCCCGTCGCGATCATCGGCCACGCATGCCCGGTGAGCGGCGACGACGCCCATGCCGTCACAGCTGGCCGCCTGTTTGAGCGCGGTGAGTACAAAGCCCTTGAGGGTCGCGACATCGTGAACGATGCCTTTCTGAATGGCGGATTCCACGCCGTTCGAGAACGAAAAGGCACCGACTGGCAATACGGAGTCGCCAAACTGCATGATGCGAATTAGATCGGATGCGTTCATCAAAGCGCCTTCTTGCCGGGTTCAGTGCTTATGGCTGTGAAACGTATGGCCGTTGTCGTGACTGTGGGTATCGTGGCTGTGCACGCCCTGGATCTTCAGGGCGGCAGCCTCCAGCTTGTCTTGCGGGCTGGCGACGTGTACGTGGGTGTCGGTTTCTTCGGCTCCGCCAAACAGCAGGCGCGCCTCGGAGGTGGTGAGCAGGGGCAGGATTTCAGCGCCGGCGACAAAAGCGTACGGCAGGTGCTCAAAGCCGTGGGTGCGCATCACCGAGTCCATCATTTTGGTTTCGACCGTGAGGGGGATATACACCTCGTTGTGTTTGGTCACGGCTTTCCAGTGCTGGTTGCCCAGGGCGTGGCCCAGCTCGAAGCTGGTCTTGATCAGTACGTCCAGGGGTTGTTGTTTCAGCTCCTTGAGGTCAATCACCATCACGTCGCGCAGGTTGAGCTGCACCACGACGGCGGTGTTGGTGGGTTCGTCCCACAGCAGGATATCGCCGTCGCCGAGCACCACATTGCGCTCCAGCGAAATGCCCAGGTCTCGCCCGCCAAGGCTGGTGCGCCGGCAGCGGCTTTTTTGCGCTTCACGTTGGTCCAGCACCAGAAGGTCGACGTTGGCGCCTTCGAGTTTTTGCTTCCAGCTCGGATCTTTCTTGGCGTTGCCCAGAATGTGTTCAATCAAAATCACGTCGCAAACTCCTTCCCTGAATCATTTGCCGGGCGTTTGCCACCGGGGATTAATGGAGCCCCGGTGGCTGCCCGTTCAGGCGTTAGCCAAAGAAATAACGCTGGTTCATGCTGGCAACATCGATCGGTTTGCACGTGGCGTGCACACCGTCGACTTTTACGGCAAAGGTTTCAGGGTCGACGTCGATATGCGGGGTCTGGTCGTTGCGTACCAGGTCCTTTTTGGAGACGGTACGACAACCGCGAACCGCTACCACCTGACGCTCCAGCCCGGCCTTTTCTTTCACGCCGTCATCAAATGCCGCCTGGGACACGAAGGTCACGCAGGTGTCTTGCAAGGTTTTGCCCAAGGCGCCAAACATCGGACGGTAGAACACCGGCTGCGGGGTAGGCAGGGAGGCGTTCGGATCACCCATGGCGGCCCAGTTGATCATGCCGCCCTTGATCACCATCTTCGGCTTGGCACCGAAGAAGCGCGGGTCCCAGAGCACCAGGTCGGCCATCTTGCCGACTTCGACCGAGCCCAGCACATGGCTGATACCCTGGGCCAGAGCCGGGTTGATGGTGATCTTGGCCACGTAGCGCAGCACGCGGAAGTTGTCGTTGTCGGCACTGTCTTCCGGCAGTTTGCCGCGAGAGGCTTTCATCGCGTGGGCGGTTTGCATCACCCGCAGCCAGTTTTCACCGACCCGGCCCATGGCCTGGGAGTCACTGGAGAACATGGAAATCACACCCATGTCCTGCAGCACGTTTTCGGCGGCGATGGTTTCCGGACGAACCCGGCTTTCGGCAAACGATACGTCGGCCGGCACGTTGGGGTTGAGGTTGTGACAGACCATGATCATGTCGAACAACTCGGCCTGGCTGTTGATGCCGTAGGGCAGGGTCGGGTTGGTCGAGCTGGGCAGCACGTTGTTCTGGCTTGCCACCTTGATGATGTCGGGGGCGTGACCGCCACCGGCGCCTTCAGTGTGGAAGGTATGAATGGTGCGACCTTCGAAGGCATCAATGGTGTCTTCGACATAACCGCATTCGTTCAGGCTGTCGGTGTGCACCGAGACCTGGACGTCGAACTCATCGGCCGTACGCAGCGCATGGCGCAGTGCGTTGGAGGTTGCGCCCCAGTCCTCGTGAACCTTGAAACCGGCAACACCGGCAATGACCTGTTCGACCAGCGGGTCGCGGCCAAAGGAGTTGCCCTTGCCGAGCATGCCGACGTTGATCGGCAGCCCTTCCAGCGAGCGCAGCATCTGGCGGATGTTCCACGGGCCAGGGGTCACGGTGGTGCCGTTGGTGCCGTCGGTTGGGCCAATGCCGCCGCCGAAGAAGGTGGTCACGCCGTTGGACAGCGCGTGATACGCCTGTTGCGGAGAGATCAGGTGAACGTGGGTGTCGATCCCGGCAGCGGTCAGGATCAGGTGCTCACCGGAGATGGCGTCGGTGCTCACACCCACCACCAGGCCCGGGGTCACACCGTTCATGGTGCCGGGGTTGCCGCTTTTGCCGATACCGGCAATTTTGCCGTCACGGATGCCGACGTCGGCTTTGATCACGCCCTGGATCGGATCGATGATGGTGACGTTGGTGATCACCAGGTCCAGTACGCCGTTGTCGCGGGTCAGGGTATTGTCGGCCCCCATGCCGTCGCGCAGTGACTTGCCGCCGCCGTATACAGACTCGTCGCCGTAACCGCGGAGGTCCTTCTCAATCTCGACAAACAGGTTGGTGTCACCCAGGCGGATTTTATCGCCCGTAGTTGGGCCGAACAGGCCTGCGTATTCTTTGCGTGAAATGGTTGGCATCGGTGGCTCCTTTCTAATGCCGCGCATGCGTCAATGGCTCGACGGCGCGTATGCAAAAAATGAGAATGCGGCGGTTACTTGTCGTTGACGGGCTTGGACGGTGCGGAGAACTTGAAGCCGTGATCGCGCGCGCGCTGGATGGCTTGCAGTTTTTCCGGGCGCTCATGGTTGCTGGTGAGCTTGTCCGGTGCCCAGCCATCGACCAGGTTGTTGAAGCCGTAAAGGGTTTGCTTGCCACCGAAGGGAACCAGCGGCACTTCAATTTCATCGCCCGGCTCGAAGCGGATAGCCGTGGTGGACGAGATGTTCAGGCGCTTGCCAAAGGCAGCAGCACGATCGAACTCAAGGGCACGGTTGACTTCGAAGAAGTGAAAGTGCGAACCGATCTGGATCGGGCGGTCACCGGTGTTGCGCACTTTGACCTTGGTTACAGGGCGGTCTTCGTTGAACGAGATGGGCGTGCTGGCGTAGATGGTGCCGCCCAGGGGGACATCGGCTTCGTTGCCCTTGTGCACGCCGCCGGGGTTTTTGGCGTGGGGGATGCTGTGTTTCGGGTGAGTATCCTGATGCGGACCTGATGTTTCTTTAGTGCTCATGACTGATTCCTCAAAACGTGAAAGTTTTGCGTATACCGGATGTAAAGCAGACGGTTACTTGATCGGGTCGTGGACCGTGACCAGGCGGCTGCCGTCGGTGAAAATCGCTTCTACCTGAACGTTTGGAATCAAGTCGCTGACGCCTTCCATTACGTCGTCTTTGGTCAGTACTTTTGCGGCTAACTGCATCACATCCTCTACCGACTTGCCGTCCCGTGCGCCTTCCAGTGCAGTCACGGTGATAATTGAAACAGCCTCTGGATAGTTCAATTTCAAGCCGCGATCCTTACGTCGGAATGCCACGTCCGACAAGGTGTAAATCATCAGCTTTTCGACTTCTCTGGGGGTGAGCTGCATAAGCCCTCCTATCAACAGTGCGGTAAAAATTAAAATTCAGGAGTGTCGGTCAGGCGCGCACGCATGCAAAACCACTTCGCACGCTGCTTGGGTGCGAAGGCGGGTTGGCGTTGGGGAGTAGTGTTTGGAGCGGGTTGTCGTTTCATAGGGGTCAACCGTTCAAATCCATTAAGACGGGCGCGACCAGAGCCTAGACCATAATTGCCAGCCGGCCAGCC
>JBILYW010000539.1:0-3111 GCA_044377555.1 Pseudomonas sp. | reverse complement strand
CCTTGCGACCATAACACCAGGTCACGCAGCTCCTGCACTTTGGGATGATCGACCGGGGCGTCGTCGGGCAACGGCAAACCGGACGGGTTGAAGATGCGTGTTTCAGCGCCAAAGTGCTCAAGCAAGCGCGATGCCTCTTCCACCAGCAAGCGGCTGAAGGAGCGTTCGCGGGTCGATCCGTAGAGCAACAGGATGCGCGGCTTGTGCGGGCTTGGCGTCGAAGCTTGCGCGCCATCGAACAGGCTCAGGTCCAGATTGGGTAGATGCTCAGACATAAATTCTCCTTAAAGCAGGCCGATGCGATCGAGCCCGGTTTTGAGCTCGTCGCGGCTGATACGGTTGAAGGGCAGTTCGAGAAAGGCTTTGCAGCGTTGTTCGATACGCGCCAGCGTGGCGCGGAAGGCAGCGTCAAGCGCCGCTTCGTCACCCGTCACACCAGACGGGTCTTCCAGCCCCCAATGGGCTTTCAGCGCCGGGCCGAAATACACCGGGCAGCTTTCGCCGGCGGCCTTGTCGCAGACGGTGATCACGATATCCGGCGGGTTGCCTTCAAACGCGTCGTTGCCTTTGCTGTACAAGCCGTCAATCGAGATCCCGGCCTGCTGCAAGGTGGACAGGCTGCGGGGCAACA
Organism: Pseudomonas sp.; assembly: GCA_044377555.1. Taxonomy (GTDB): domain Bacteria; phylum Pseudomonadota; class Gammaproteobacteria; order Pseudomonadales; family Pseudomonadaceae; genus Aquipseudomonas. Next base: position 2,480 of record JBILYW010000539.1, on the reverse strand, counting down.
CCTGGCCTTTGGGAAAACTCCCGGAACTCACCGCCTCGAAACCCTGCGGTGCCAGGTGATTGAACATGGCTTCTGAAAGGATGCTGCGGCAACTGTTGGCCGTGCACATGAACAGGACTCGCATGGGTTGCTCCTGCCGCTTTTGGCGGGTATCAGAGGCTCAGGCGCAGGGCCAGGGCCGAAAGGGTGATCAACAGAACCGGGAGGGTCAGCAGGATGCCGACCTTGAAGTAATACCCCCACGTGATGCGCATGCCTTTGCGCTCCAGCACGTGCAGCCAGAGCAGTGTGGCGAGGCTGCCGATGGGGGTGATTTTCGGGCCGAGGTCGCAGCCGATGACGTTGGCGTAGATCATCGCTTCGCGAACCAGCCCTTGGGCGTCGCTGGCCTGGATCGACAGTGCGCCGATCAGCACGCTGGGCATGTTGTTCATCACCGACGACAGTAGCGCCGCCAACAGGCCTGTGCCCAGGGTGGCAGTCCACAGCCCCTGTGCGGCCAGGCGGCTGAGCAACTGGGCGAGCAGATCTGTCAGCCCGGCATTCTTCAGGCCATACACCACCAGGTACATGCCCAGCGAGAACACCACAATCTGCCACGGCGCTTCGCGCAGCACGCGGCGAGTCGAGATTCTGTGGCCCTTGGCGGCGACGGCAAAGAGGATTGCCGCACAGGCTGCGGCCACTGCGCTGACCGGGATGCCCAGCGGCTCCAGGGCGAAAAGCCCGACCAGCAGTATCAGCAGCGTCCAGCCGCCGACGATGAAGGTGGCGCGGTCGCGAATCGCGGCTTTGGGTTCCTGTAACGCATCCAGTGCGTAGCGTTGCGGCACGTCTTTGCGAAAGTAGACAAACAGCACCAGCAAGGTTGCCGCGACACTGACCAGACTCACCGGCACCATCACCGACGCGTACTCGGCGAAGCCCAGCTGGAAATAGTCGGCGGACACAATGTTGACCAGATTGGACACCACCAGCGGCAGGCTCGCGGTGTCGGCAATGAAACCGGCAGCCATGACGAACGCCAGGGTCGCGCCCGGTGAGAAGCGCAGTGCCAGCAGCATCGACATGACGATGGGCGTGAGGATCAGCGCCGCGCCGTCATTGGCAAATACCGCCGACACCGCCGCCCCCAGCAGCACGCAAAACGCGAACAACCGGTGGCCACTGCCTTTTGCCCAGCGCGCCACGTGCAGGGCGGCCCACTCGAAGAAACCCGCTTCATCCAGCAGCAAACTGATGATGATGACCGCGATGAAGGTGGCGGTTGCGTTCCACACAATGGCCCACACGGTGGGGATGTCTTGCAGCGATACGGCACCGGCTGCCAGCGCAATCACAGCGCCGAGGGTGGCGCTCCATCCGACGCCCAGGCCTTTGGGTTGCCAGATGACCAGAACGAGGGTGAAGACGAAAACGGCAACTGCGACAAACATTGAAGGCTCGCTCGATCAGGGTTCAACAGCAGGCGGTTTCGCGCACAGGGCGGCCATCCATGTTCCGCAGGCGGGCGGCGTTGTCCTTGAGCCAGTCGGCGTTGGCCTTGAACGTCACCTTCAGGATCTCGTGAACCCAATCCGGCAGGGCGGGGTTGAGACGGTAATAGACCCACTGGCCCTGACGGCGATCGAGCAACAAACCATTGCTGCGAAGCTGTGCAAGGTGGCGGCTGATTTTCGGTTGGCTGTCGCCGAGGGCACACATCAGCTCGCAGACGCAGAGTTCACCCTGATCGGATATGAGCAGGATGGCGCGGGCGCGGGTCTCGTCGGCCAGGCTCTTGAAGACTTCGGGGGGCATGATCATGGGGGTGCGCTTTAAATATATGGATAATCAAATATACGTATTCCCATATGTTTTGTCCAAGGCATAAATCTGATGCCGGTTGGGTCATTTATCGTTTTGCGTGTCAAGTTAACGGTCCCCCGGAGGATGTCCTCGATTCAGGGCGGGAGATGGCGTTGATTCCGGGGCAGAGAGTTTTAAAAATAGCCTGTAAATGGACGAAGCGAGCCCAACTCGAGTGACCGCTTTTGCCCTGGGCTCGTGTTCACCTTCGGTCCAATGTGGGAGGTAGCTTGCGGGTGATGGCATCGACTCGATTTCCGGTTTGTGCAAAATGCTTCTTGGAACTTGCCGGCTTTATGTCGCTTTTTAAGCTTGCTGAAACGTTTCTTCGAGACTATAAAAAGGCACAACTCCAAGAAAGGCTGCTGCCATGACCCCGCTCAAACTCTTTGTTGCCCTCAGCGCACTGTCCGCTGCCTCCCACGCCATGGCCTGGGATTACGTTCTGCTCGACACCGACAAGGCCGCCCAGAACTGGCAGATCACCAGCCAGCAACTCGGCGTAAAAACCGACAAACCCTTCAGCGTCACCCTGCGCACCTTGCACGGCGGTCGACAGGAGGGTGTCAGCATCGTCGACATCGATAACGGTACGATGAATCTCTCGGTAGTGCCGACTCGCGGAATGACCG
>JBILYW010000538.1:0-3114 GCA_044377555.1 Pseudomonas sp. | reverse complement strand
CAATTGCCCTGGCGCTGGCCAGCGAGCGCGCCGCCTGGCAAGTCACTGCGGTTGACCGCGTACTTGAAGCCGTGGCCCTGGCCGAGCGCAATCGCCAGCGCTTGCAGCTCGAAAACGTCAATGTGTTTACCAGCCACTGGTTCAGCGCCCTGGCCGACCAGCGTTTTGATCTGATTATCAGCAACCCGCCTTATATAGCGGCCGGTGACGTTCACCTGGCTGAAGGCGATGTGCGTTTTGAACCCGAAAGCGCTCTGGTCGCCGGGGCTGATGGGCTGGACGATATACGCGAGATCATCGCTGCTTCGGTACAGCACTTGAATGCAGGTGGCTGGCTGATGCTGGAGCACGGTTATGATCAGGCCTCGGCCGTTCGCGAACTGTTGCTGGCAGCAGGTTATGCACAGGTTGAAAGTCGCAAGGACCTGGGCGGGCACGAACGCATTACGTTGGGTCGCCTGCCGTGCTGACCGATGAGGAGCTGTTGCGCTATAGCCGGCAGATCCTGTTGCAACAGGTCGATATTGACGGCCAGTTGAAGCTCAAAAACAGCCGTGTGCTGATTGTCGGCCTGGGCGGGCTTGGTTCGCCCGTCGCGCTCTACCTTGCCGCAGCCGGTGTCGGTGAGCTGCATCTGGCCGACTTCGACAGCGTCGACCTGACCAACCTGCAGCGCCAGATTATTCACGACACTGCCAATGTCGGCGAAAGCAAGGTCGACTCGGCGTTGCGCCGGCTGCGTCTGATAAACCCGCACATCAAGCTGGTCGGCCACCGTTCGGCGCTGGATGCCGACTCTTTGAGCGAGGCGGTGTCCCATGTGGATCTGGTGCTCGATTGCTGCGATAACTTTGCCACCCGCGAAGCGGTGAACCGGGCCTGTGTCGAGGCGCGCAAGCCATTGGTCAGTGGTGCGGCGATTCGCCTTGAGGGGCAATTGTCGGTGTTTGATTCGCGTCAGCCCGCAAGCCCTTGCTATCACTGCCTGTACGGGCACGGCAGTGAAGAGGAGCTGACCTGCAGCGAAGCCGGGGTGATCGGCCCGTTGGTAGGGCTGGTCGGCAGCTTGCAGGCCCTTGAAGCGCTCAAGGTACTGGCCGGTTTTGGTGAGCCGCTGGTAGGTCGACTGTTGTTGATCGATGCCGTGGGCACACGTTTTCGAGAGTTGCGGGTCAAGCGTGACCCGGCGTGCAGCGTGTGTGGAGCTGGCCATGAGTGAGGCACCGGTTGGGGTTTTCGACTCCGGCGTCGGTGGCCTGTCGGTCCTCAAGGAAATTCACACCCTGTTGCCCAACGAGTCGCTGCTCTACGTAGCGGATTGTGGGCATATCCCCTATGGCGAAAAAAGCCCCGAGTTTATCCGCCAGCGCTGCGCGGTGGTGGCCGATTTCTTTCAGCGCCAGGGCGCCAAGGCTCTGGTGCTGGCCTGCAATACCGCGACAGTGGCGGGGGTTGCAGACTTGCGTCAGCTGTACCCGGAGTGGCCCATCGTCGGTATGGAGCCCGCCGTCAAACCGGCAGCGGCAGCCACGCGCAGCGGTGTGGTGGGCGTGCTTGCAACCACCGGCACGTTGCAAAGCGCCAAGTTTGCCGCCTTGCTCGACCGCTTTGCCAGCGATGTCCGGGTCATTACCCAGCCATGCCCCGGCCTGGTGGAGCTGATCGAAACCGGCGACCTGCACAGCGATGCCTTGCGCACCTTGTTAACAGGCTACATAGAGCCTTTGCTGGCGGCCGGGTGCGACACCATCATTCTGGGCTGCACCCATTACCCCTTCCTCAAGCCTCTGCTCAGCCAGATGCTCCCGCCTTCGATCAGCCTGATCGATACCGGCGCCGCCGTGGCGCGTCAGCTTCAGCGTTTATTGACGGAACAAGACTTGCTGGCGGTGGGCCCATCCCGCGAACCACAGTTCTGGACCAGCGCTTCGCCTGAACACTTAGGAGAAATCCTGCCTGTGCTGTGGAATAAATCTGGCGTTGTGCGAAGCTTCGGTCTGTAAAGAAACCGGAACTCTGCTTCATAACGTCTGCCTGATGAGGCGCATAACAACTGACATAGGCATATGAAATAGGATTTTCTTATGAATCGACTGTTTGGTTTGGTTGCGATTGCAGCCGCTGTACTGGGGCACAGTATTACGGCACAGGCTGCCGGGCTTGAATTTGGGGTGGGGCATACCAGCGAATCGACTATGACCTGGCGTCTGGGCTTGAAGTCCGATTGGGACAAAAGCTGGATGCAAAGCGACACGGGGCGTCTGACTGGATACTGGGACGGGGCTTACACCTACTGGGAAGGTGACAAGTCATCCTCGAGTAACAGCCTGTCGTTCTCGCCCGTATTTGTGTACGAATTTGCCGGTGAAAGGGTTAACCCCTATGTGGAGGCCGGGATTGGAGTTGCGTTGTTCTCGCACACTGAAGTCGAAGGCAACAGGCTGGGAACGGCTTTCCAGTTTGAGGACCGCCTGGGTTTTGGTTTGCGCTTTGCGGGTGGGTATGAGGTCGGGATTCGCGCGACTCACTACTCCAATGCGGGCATATCCAGCACCAATGACGGCGTAGAAAGCTACGCGCTGCATTACACGCTGTCGCTGTAGGACTCGTGGGTTAGCGATACGCCGTCGCAATGCCCTGGCGCTCGTTGAGGCATTCGACTTCGCCCATTTCGAACTCGCGGCAAATCAGCGGGCGCTTCTCATAGATGGTGCACATCATGGTGTTGCGGTCCAGGGCCGCGCACCAGCCATCGTCCAGACGCAGCATTACCTCACCGCCCCAGTCATCGTTGTCGATAAAGCGTTCGGGCACGCCGGTGTCGGTGATGAGCATCACTTCCAGTTGGCAGCAGCACGCCGCACACGTCGAACAGGTGACGGCGGGTTCGTTGATTTCGGTCAGGGGGATGTTGGTCATAGGCGCGCAGTGTAAGGCAGTGTTGCTGGCAGGTGTAAATCGGCTGATAAAGTGTCTGTCATAACCCTGGTGCGGGAGCGAGCCTGCTCGCGAAAGTCGTTAACGATAACGAGTGTTTACTGGATAAATACGGCGCTCTTGAGACCTTCGCGAGCAGATGCTGTGCAGATCATTAAGTTTTTTGTTTGCCCGCCA
>JBILYW010000537.1:0-3115 GCA_044377555.1 Pseudomonas sp. | reverse complement strand
GAGGCGCGCATTCTACAGCAGCCTCTGTTGCTGTCAAGCGGTTATTTTAAGATGTTTTCAAAGTTTCCCCTGCAACATCAACCACTTGCGCTTTCGATCTCTCGTTAGCGGGAGGCGAATTCTACAGCGTTACACGCTGCTGTCAACACCTCATTTCCTGCTTCGATGACTTGAAGCTGGCACTCTCGAAAACTGATCCAACTCATTGAAACTCAAGGAGTTTTCCGTTTCTACTGTGCCGGAAGAGGCGCGAATTATAGGCCGTCAGGAACCAGAGTCAAGGCTTAATTTCAGTTTAAGTGACCGTTACCGCTTTCTTCTTATATAGCTGGGGAATTCGACTCTTAACCAGCGGTATGCGCATCAACAACAGGCATACACCTATACAGGCATAAATAGACCACTCCTTGAGATCGGCCCGCACAATCCAGAGCATATGTAGCAGCCCTAACCCTACAATCACATATACCAGACGATGGAGCTTCTTCCAGCGCGCACCCAAGCGTCGCTGACTATAACGATTTGAAGTCACCGCCAGCGCCAGCAAACACAGGAACCCTAGGCTGCCTACAATTATGTAGGGGCGCTTGCGCAACTCCACACCCAGTTGCGACCAGTCAAACCCCAGCACGAAAGCTAGATAAGCACACAGGTGCAGCACCACATAAGCAAAACACCACAACCCAATTTGCCGGCGCACTGCAATCCAACCCGACCAGCCCGTGAGCTTTTGCATGGGTGTCATGCAGAGCGTTACCAACAGAAGAATCAGCGTGCCCAGCCCAAGCCTGTCAACCAGCACTTTTCCCGGATCCGGCCCCAAGGCAGAACTCCAGGCCTCATAGAGCCAAAGCAAAGGCCAGATAGCCGCTGCCATAAATACGCCTACACGCCAGGAAAGGAACTTCATCAATAGTTCTTCCGCAAATCGAGGCCGGTATATAAAGAAGAGACTTCATCTGCGTAACCGTTGAACATCTGGGTATCGCGCACATTCGGACTGAACAGACCGCTTGGCAAACGCCGCTCACGCGCCTGCGTCCAGCGCGGATGATCAACCTGAGGGTTTACGTTTGCATAGAAGCCGTATTCATCCGAAGCAATGCTCTGCCAAGTGGTTTTCGGCTGTTCCTCGACCAGACTGATTCGCACAATGGACTTTACGCTTTTGAATCCGTACTTCCAGGGCACCACCAAACGTAGCGGCGCACCATTCTGATTCGGCAATTCGCGCCCATACATACCCACCGCCAGGATCGCCAGCGGATTCATTGCCTCATCCAGACGCAACCCCTCGACATAAGGCCAGTCAATCAACGCAAAGCCTGAGCGCTGCCCCGGCATCACTTTTGGGTCCTGCAAGGTTTCAAAGCGTATAAATTTGGCTTTCGACGTAGGCTCAACCCGTTTGAGTAATGCCGAAATGGGAAAGCCCATCCAGGGAATCACCATCGACCAGGCCTCTACGCAACGCAGACGATAGATCCGCTCTTCCAGCTGATAAGGCTGCATAAAGTCTTCAAGGGCATAACGCCCCGGCTTGCCCACCTCTCCATCCACGACCACACTCCAGGGTTCGGTTTTCAAGGCGCCAGCATTCTGTGCCGGGTCTCCCTTATCAGTACCGAACTCATAGAAGTTGTTGTAGTGCGTAGCATCCTTGAAAGGTGTGATCGCCTCCCCCTTGACCGTGACTGCCTGCCACTTGGTCTGTGGGAGCTTGTCGGTGAACCAGGACGGAGCCTTGCCCGGTTCAACATCGGCATAACGCCCCACATCGTCGGCACTTGCCCAGCGCGGAAGTGCACTCACAGCCAATCCGGCAAACGAACTGCCCAGTAATGCACGACGGGATAGATAGAAGGACTCAGGCGTGACGTCCGACTCTTTGCAGTCGGACGTTTTAGGCAGCTTGATGAGCATGACAACTCCGCAGTATTGGAGGGCTGATGCACCAATAGACTACGGAGTATGGGAGAAATTACATCACTCGCTGCTTTTGTTACGGCGCAAACGCAATAAGTACTGAATAGGCCCCGATGCAGCATATGCCAGGAAGGCCAGCAACAGAATGCGCGGCGGATCGCTGAACACAACAGCAAACACCAACACCACAGCCAGGATAGCTACAAAAGGAACGCGCCCTTTCAAGTCCAGCTCCTTGAAGCTGTTGTACTTGATATTGCTGACCATCAGCATGCCGGCGGCAGCCACCAGCAAGGCAACCAGGAACGACATTTTCGACCCCTGGATCCCGTAATCACTGAATGCCCAGACAATACCCGCCACCACACCCGCAGCAGCCGGGCTGGCCAGACCAATGAAATAGCGTTTATCCGCTTTTCCTACCTGGGTATTGAAGCGCGCCAGACGTAACGCGGCGCCCGCGACATAGATGAAAGCAACCATCCAGCCCACCTTGCCCATATCACCCAGCGCCCAACCAAAGGCCAGCAACGCCGGCGCTACACCAAAGGCAACCATATCCGACAAGGAGTCGTACTCGGCACCAAAGGCACTTTCGGTATTGGTCATGCGCGCTACCCGGCCATCAAGGCCATCCAGCACCATTGCGACAAAAATCGCGATGGCCGCAAAAGCAAAATACTTGCTTGCGCCAGCAGCATCACCCGCACTCATGGCACTTTGAGCGCTCATGGAACTGATAATCGAATAAAAACCGGCGAACAGGTTCGCGGTGGTGAAAAGGTTCGGCAGCAGATAGATACCACGATGCCGGACTTTTCGGCCTTCAGCGTCATGCCCTTCTTCGACATGCTCATCGATAGGCAGCAGGCTATCGGCGTCAGAAGCCGCTTTTGGCTCTTCGGGACGTTCGCTCATGGACATTACCTTGCAACGATATGGAAAGTTTCGATAGAGGTTTGGGGCCAGCACTCAACCACAAACGATCCCGCTTTATACCAGAAGCGGCCGCTTAAACGAAAAAACGCGGCCTAGGCCGCGTTTTTTCTACACGCTAAAAACTTAGTTCTTGGCCTGGTCCACGATTTTGTTCGCACCGATCCAAGGCATCATCGAACGCAGTTGCCCGCCGATGACTTCGATACCGTGGGCAGCGTTGTTACGACGCTTGGCGGTCATCGATGGGTAG
>JBILYW010000536.1:0-3117 GCA_044377555.1 Pseudomonas sp. | reverse complement strand
TCAACTCAATCACTCCCTGCATATTCCCTCGCTTTGAATGAACGCCAGACCATCAGGCCCGCCTTGGCCGTCGATCATAGGGCGCCAACCAGGCAAGGTATAGCCTTAAGCCACAGCCCAATGGCCGGGATAGAGCAAATCAGTTAGTCCACCACGACCTTCGGTCAATAGACTGCAACACTGCTGCGACTAGACTGTCCTCTGCTTAGCGTGTGTTTGAGCCCGTAGGGGGCAAAGGAGGCACTGATGAGCCCGATACTCACTATTTTCCTGCTGATTGCCGGCTGGCTGACCGTCGCCGGCGCCATGCTGTGGGGCCTGATGCGCATCAGCCGCCATCACCACCCGCAAGTGCAGCCAAAGCCGCAAGCCACACCTGAAAAACCGGTAGCCGCCGCGGCAAACGCCCACTAGCCCACAAAAAAAAACCGCCCACCCCAAACAGGGTGGACGGCTTTTTAACAGCAACTTGCGATTACTTCACCAGGGCAGCCTGGCGTTTTTCCCGAACCCGGCGCGCCAGGATGTTGAGTGTTTCAACCGTGGCGGAGAACGCCATCGCCGCATACACATAACCTTTGGGCACGTGGGCACCGAAACCTTCGGCGATCAGGGTCATGCCGATCATGATCAGGAAGGCCAGGGCCAGCATCACCACGGTCGGGTTGTCATTGATGAACTTGGCCAGCGGCTCCGAAGCCAGCAACATCACCAACACCGCCACCACCACTGCAATCACCATGATCGGCAAGTGCTCGGTCATACCGACCGCGGTGATGATGCTGTCGATGGAGAACACCAGGTCCAGCATCAGGATCTGCCCGATGGCGGCGGCAAAACCCAAGGTGACTTTCGACGACACGCTCTCGGTCTTTTCTTCCGCCTGCGGGGTCATGCTGTGGTGGATCTCGCTGGTGGCTTTCCACACCAGGAACAAGCCACCGGCAATCAGGATCATGTCCTTCCACGAGAAGGCTTTGCCCAGCACTTCAAACACCGGCGTGGTCAGTTGAACGATGTAAGCGATCGTGCCCAGCAAGCCCAGACGCAGGATCAGCGCCATGCCGATACCAATGCGGCGCGCCTTGGTGCGGTACTGCTCAGGCAGCTTGTTGGTCAAAATCGAGATAAAGATCAGGTTATCGATGCCCAGCACGATTTCCATCACGATCAACGTGGCTAAAGCGACCCAGGCTGCGGGGCTGGCAGCCAGTTGTAAAAGATATTCCATAGGTGTGTTCGGACTCTGCAGTAGGACGAGTTAAATAGCTTTGGACGAGTCTTTGTTGTCTTGCTCAGGCTGCTCTTTTTCGATCAGCCCGCCTGTAGCATCACTGAGCGCCTGTTCAGCCGCCTTGTGCGTGTCATCAATCGCCTGTTTGGCGGACTCAGCGGTTTTGCTCAACATTTGTTGCGCCGCTTTTTCTGCCTGATCGCAACCGGTCATCAGTACCAGGCCCGCCACCAACAGCACAGCTACACCTGCTTGTTTAATTTTCATGCTCATTTCCCTCTCTAAATCGACGGCCGCCTGAGCGGCTGCGCATGACGCGGGATTCTAGAGGGTCAAACACTTCAGTAAAATTCGTATTTTTAAGCGCTATACTTCGGTTTTTACGAACTGTTGCAGAGTCGATGCTCAATTACCGCCAACTCCATTACTTCTGGGTCGTAGCCAAAACCGGCAGCATTGTTCGCGCCTGCGAGCAGTTGAACCTCACGCCACAGACCATCAGCGGGCAAATCAGCCTGCTGGAAGACACCTATGGCCTGCCCTTGTTTCGACGGGTCGGGCGCCAACTGGAGCTGACCGAAACCGGGCGTCAGGTGCTGCCCTATGCCGAGCAGATTTTCCAGCTCGGCAGCGAACTGGAAAGCAAATTGCGCATGGCACCTACGGAGCAGCAGATTCTGTTTCGGGTCGGCGTGGCCGATGTGGTGCCCAAGTCGATCGTGTACCGCCTGATCGCCCCGACCATGGAACTGGACAAGCCGATCCGCATTACCTGTCGCGAAGACAAGCTGGACCGGCTACTGGCGGACCTGGCGATTCAACGTCTGGATCTGGTGATTTCCGACAGCCCGATGCCTTCCCACCTCGACATCAAGGGGTTTAGCCAAAAGCTGGGGGAATGCGGCATCAGTTTCTTCGCCACTTCAACACTGGCCAAAAACTATGCCGAAAACTTTCCGCAGTGCCTGCAAGGTGCGCCGCTGCTGATCCCGGGACCCGAGACGGTACTGCGCAGCCGCCTGCTGCGCTGGCTGGCCGAGCAGCAAATACAGCCGCGTATCGTCGGCGAGTTCGATGACAGCGCACTGATGCAGGCCTTCGGCCAATCCGGAATCGGCGTGTTTATCGCTCCCAGCGTGATAGCCCATGAGGTGATGCGTCAGTTTGATGTTGAGCTGATCGGCCACACTGAAGCGGTTACCGAGTCGTTTTACGCCATCACCGTCGAGCGCAAAATCCGCCACCCCGGCATCGTTGCGATCACCGAGGGGGCTCGACGCGAACTGTTTACCCCGCGCTAGCGCACACGGGGCCTGCCCTGAAGGTCATCAACAGCAGCGCCAGCAAAATCGAGATCAGGATAAACCCGGCGGCGGCAAACCCCAGGCTGCCCAAACCGTAGTTATCAATCACCCGGCCGCCCACCATGGCGCCCAGGCCGATCCCCAGATTGGCCCCGGCAATGTTCAGCGACGCGGCAAAGGCCGGGGCATGAGGCGCGACTTTCATCAGGCGTACGTGACTGACCAGGAACATGGCCGCCTGTGTCACCCCCCAAATCCCCATCGCCGCCGCCAGGCCCAGGGTTGAGTGAATGCTGGGGATCAGGGCCACCAGGCCGCCGATCATAAAGGCACAGAACACCATCGAGGCAATCAGCGGATGGCGGTCCACCATGCGCCCGCCCAATGAGTTGCCGATCAGGCCTACGGCGCCAAAGCCCATCAGGCACCAGCCCACCAGCGTGCCGTCAAAGCCCGCCAGCCGCTCAAGAATGTCGGCCAGGTAGGTGTAAGCGGTAAACATGCCGCTGAACACCAGCACCGACAGCACGATATGCCCAATCATCAACGGGCTGCGCAACAGACCGAATTGTGAACGCA
>JBILYW010000068.1:0-9569 GCA_044377555.1 Pseudomonas sp. | reverse complement strand
AGCGCCTCCCAGTGCAGGGTCAGGCGATAGCCGTCGAGCAGGCCCGCCTGCGCCAGTACCACGCTGCCCGTGTCGATGCCGCCCAAGGTTACGCCCTCGCTGTCCAGCCGCCGCAGCCACTGAATCAGCGCCGGGGTTACGTGGGTCAGCGGATCAAAACCGGCCACCACCAACAATGTCGCCCCGGCTTCAAGTGCCCCCAGCCCGCCCTCGGCATTGACCGACATGCCGTTGCTCGCCAACACGGCGCCCCCCTCGCAGCTGAGCACGTGCCAGCGGTACAGCTCGCCGCGAAAACGGTTAGCCACCCGCAGCGGCTCGATGGCCGAAATAAAGCCCATTGAGGAAAAGCCGGGCAGCAGAAGGAAGTAAAAAGCCTGGGCCATAGGGGTACTCGCACGTCGGTTCAGCGGATTGAAACACAGTCAGGTCGCTGCAGTGCAAATCCACGTCGCCCCAGTGCGGTTGCGCAACAGGCAGCCTGCGTACCTTGGCATCACGGCGCACAAAGACGCCGATACCCCCAATAACAACCTGCCGAGGCCCCACCCATGAAACGACTGATCAGCTGTTGCCTGTTGGTACTGAGCCCCTACGTGTTGGCGGCTGAGGATGCATCGTGCAAGAACGTACGCATGGGCGTGGTCAACTGGACCGACGTGATCGCCACCAGCGCCATGGCGCAAACCCTGCTCGACGGTCTGGGCTATAAAACCAAACAAACCAGTGCCTCTCAGCAAATCATCTTCGCCGGCCTGCGTGACAAGCGGCTGGACATGTTTCTGGGCTACTGGAACCCGATCATGAACCAGAGCATTACCCCGTTTGTGGACGCCAAACAGGTCACGGTACTGGCCGAACCGAGCCTTAAAGACGCCAAAGCCATGCTCGCCGTACCGACCTATATGGCTGACAAGGGGCTCAAGAGTTTTGCTGACATCGCCAAATTCGAGAAAGAACTGGGCGGCAAGATTTACGGGATTGAGCCGGGCTCCGGCGCCAATACCCAGATCAAGGCCATGATCGAGAAAAACCAGTTTGGCCTGGGCAAGTTCCAGTTGGTGGAGTCCAGTGAAGCCGGGATGCTCTCGGCGGTGACCCGCGCGGTTAAACGCAACGAGCCGATTGTGTTCTTCGGCTGGACCCCGCACCCGATGAATATCAATCAGGACATGACCTACCTGACCGGCAGCGAAAATGCCCTGGGCCCGGATGAGGGCCTGGCCACGGTATGGACCGTCACCACCCCTGACTACGCCAGCCGCTGCCCCAACGTCAGCCGCTTGCTCAGCAACCTGACCTTCAGTGCCGAAGACGAGAGCCGCATGATGCAACCGCTGCTGGATCACAAGGACGCTCAAGTCTCCGCCCGCCAGTGGCTCAAGGACCATCCGCAAGACCTGCAGCGCTGGCTTGAAGGCGTCACCACAGTGGATGGCAAACCCGCTGCCGAGCACCTGAAACTCAGCGCTAAATAATTCAACACCGAGCCCGCCCTCGCAGCCTGCAATGGCTGCGGTGTGGCGCTCTACGCCTCAAGGAAATGCCCCATGAACCACGACGTCATCATCACCTGCGCACTCACCGGTGCCGGCGACACCAGCGGCCGCAGCCCTTTAGTGCCGGTCACCCCCAAACAAATTGCCGACGCTGCCGTGGAAGCGGCCAAGGCCGGGGCCACCGTGGTGCATTGCCATGTGCGCGATCCAAAAACCGGGCAGTTCAGCCGCGATGTGGCGCTGTACCGCGAACTGATGGAGCGCATCCGCGAGGCGGACATCGACATCATCGTCAACCTCACGGCCGGGATGGGCGGCGACTTGCACATCGGGCCCGGCGAGAACCCGATGGAGTTTGGCCCCAACACCGATCTGGTGGGCCCGCTGACCCGCCTGGCTCACGTCGAGGCGTTGTTGCCGGAAATCTGCACCCTGGACTGCGGCACCCTGAACTTTGGCGACGGCGACACGATTTACGTGTCCACCCCGGCACAGCTGCGGGCGGGCGCCAAGCGTATCCAGGAACTGGGTGTGAAAGCCGAACTGGAAATTTTCGATACCGGCCATCTGTGGTTCGCCAAGCAGATGATCAAGGAAGGCTTGCTCGACGACCCGCTGTTTCAGCTGTGTCTGGGCATCCCGTGGGGCGCTCCGGCGGACACCACCAGCATGAAAGCCATGGTCGACAACCTGCCCGCCAATGCGGTGTGGGCCGGTTTCGGGATTGGCCGCATGCAAATGCCGATGGCCGCACAGGCGGTACTGCTGGGCGGCAACGTGCGGGTCGGGCTCGAAGACAACTTGTGGCTGGACCGCGGGGTGCTGGCCACCAACGGCCAACTGGTGGAACGCGCCACCGAGATCCTCAGTCGCCTGGGCGCCCGGGTACTGAGCCCGGCAGAAGGGCGGGTGAAGATGGGCCTTAAAGAGCGCCGCTGAAAATCCCTGTGGGAGCGAGCCTGCTCGCGAAGGTCGTCAACGATAACGCCTGTTAACTGAGTTATCGAGGCGCCCTTGGGGCCTTCGCGATCAGGCTCGCTCCCACGGCATCACATTGTTTTTATCCAGGAACAGACCATGACCTTCATCACCGAAATTAAAACCTTCGCTGCCCTGGGCAGCGGTGTCATTGGCAGCGGCTGGGTTGCCCGCGCCCTCGCCCACGGGCTGGACGTGGTGGCCTGGGACCCGGCCCCCGGCGCCGAAGCTGCCCTGCGCAAACGCGTCGCCAAGGCCTGGCCGGCCCTGGTGAAAAGCGGCCTCTGCGAAGGTGCATCCCTGGACCGGTTGCGGTTTGTCAGCACCATTGAGGAATGCGTGCGCGACGCCGATTTCATTCAGGAAAGCGCCCCCGAGCGACTAGACCTGAAACTCGAACTGCACAGCAAAATCAGCGCCGCCGCCAAACCCGATGCATTGATCGGTTCCAGTACCTCGGGCCTGCTGCCCAGCGAATTCTATGAAGCCTCCACGCACCCGGAGCGCTGCATCGTCGGGCACCCGTTCAACCCGGTTTACCTGCTGCCACTGGTCGAAGTGGTGGGCGGGCAAAAAACCGCACCCGAAGCCATTCAAGCGGCAATCAGGGTCTATCAATCCCTGGGCATGCGCCCCCTGCATGTGCGCAAGGAAGTACCCGGTTTTATTGCCGACCGCCTGCTCGAAGCCTTGTGGCGCGAAGCGTTGCACCTGGTCAATGACGGGGTGGCCACCACCGGTGAAATTGACGACGCCATACGCTTTGGCGCGGGTTTGCGCTGGTCGTTCATGGGCACCTTTTTGACCTACACCCTGGCCGGTGGCGATGCCGGGATGCGGCACTTCATGAACCAGTTCGGCCCGGCCCTGAAACTGCCATGGACCTACTTGCCCGCGCCCGAACTCAGCGAAAAACTGATCGACGATGTGGTTGAAGGCACCGCAGAACAACTGGGCCACCACAGCATTGCCGCGCTGGAAAGCTACCGTGATGACTGCCTGCTGGCGGTGATGGAAGCGGTGAACGCAACCAAACTCAAACATGGCATGGCCATCAACGACTGACCGAGGTTCCCATGCCCACCCTCACCACCTACAGCACCCCCATTCTTGAAGAATGGGTCGATTACAACGGCCACTTGCGCGACGCCTTTTACCTGCTGATTTTCAGCTACGCCACCGACGCCCTGATGGACCGCCTGGGGCTGGACAGCCAGAGCCGCGAAGCCGGCGGTCACTCGTTGTTCACCCTGGAAGCCCATCTCAATTACCTGCACGAAGTGAAACTCGGCGCCCGGGTGGAGGTGCGTACCCAGCTCATTGGCCACGATAAAAAACGCCTGCACGTTTATCACAGCCTGCACCTGGCCGGTGATGAGCAAACCCTGGCCGGCAATGAGCAAATGCTGTTGCATGTCGACCTGGCAGGCCCGCGCTCTGCACCGTTCAACGAACATACGCGGGTGCTGCTGCAAGCGATTGAGCGCGAGCAACGCGATCTGCCTACACCTGCATATGTGGGCCGCACGATCGCCTTGCCTTAAAACGACCTGTTCTTAGGCATATCAGACATATCGCCAACCCGGCCTTGCCCACTGACCAAAGCCCTACCAGAATCAAGCTTCGATCGCGCCTCATACAAAGGACAAAAAATCATGATGCACGCGGATTTGATTGATGAGCAGGATCTGGTGAGCCAGCTGCGCGCACTGGGGTTCGAGGTGTCGGGCAATGCAGAGCAAGCCTGCACGGCCGTGGTGTGCGGGCTGAATGAAACCAATGCTCGCGCACTCAAGGGGCTGGTCGAAAAACTCTACTCCGGCAGCGCGACGATTCTGCCAGCGGTGCGCCAGGCAATTGACCAGCAGTTGCTGCCGGGGCTGATGAAGTTCAAGCAAACGCAGTTGCACTGAGCCGAGCAGGAGCGGGCTTGCTCGCGATGCAGAAAATGCGGTCTGTCCGTTGGACCGCGGTGCCTGCATCGCGAGCAAGCCCGCTCCCGCTAATGCTTGTTTTAAAGCCTCACACTGGCAAACGTCGACTCGTTGCGCGCCTGGTTCAAGGCTGACATCGGTCCGGCCAGCGGGGTCATCAGCAGGGACTGCGGGATCTGCACCAGGGTGGTTTGCTGTGCAGTATTGGAACCCACGCGCTCGTCCCGTGGCGGTATGCCGAAGTATTCGCGGTAGCACTTGGAAAAGTGCGGCGTCGACACAAACCCGCAGACCGCCGCCACTTCGATAATCGACATCGGTGTTTGCTTGAGCAACTGCCGCGCCCGCACCAGCCGCAACTTGAGGTAGTAACGCGACGGCGAGCAGTGCAGGTACTTCTGGAACAGCCGCTCCAGCTGACGCCGCGACACGGTGACGTAAACCGCCAGTTCGTCGAGGTCGATGGGCTCTTCGAGGTTGGCTTCCATCAGCGCAACGATTTCCTGCAGCTTGGGCTGGTTGGTGCCAAGCATATGTTTAAGCGGTACACGCTGGTGGTCCTGCTCGTTGCGAATGCGTTCATACACAAACATTTCAGAGATGGCCGCCGACAGCTCGCGACCATGATCGCGGCTGATCAGGTGCAGCATCATGTCCAGTGGCGCGGTGCCGCCCGAGCTGGTGAAGCGGCTGCGGTCGAGGGTAAACAGGCGGGTGCTCATGGCCACACGCGGGAAGGCTTCCTGCATCGAGGCCAGGCATTCCCAATGCACGCTGCAATCGAAACCGTCGAGCAAACCGGCGTAGGCCAGGGCCCAGCTGCCGGTGCACACGGCGCCCAGGCGGCGGGATTGGCGCGCCTGGCTTTGCAGCCATGACACGTGCTCACGGCTGACAGTGCGTTGAATGCCAATACCGCCACACACGATGACCATATCCAGCGCCGGGGCCTTGTGCATGCTGGCGTCGGGGGTCACTTGCAGGCCGTCACTGGCCCATACCTGGCTACCATCCGCACTGAGGGTGCTCCAGCGATACAATTCACGGCCCGACAACTGGTTGGCCATGCGCAAAGGCTCTATCGCAGAGGCCAAAGAAATGAGCGTGAAATTGTCCAGCAGCAGAAAGCCGATGGATTGAGGCGTACGGTTCTGGGGTTGGGCCCCGGAGTTGAACGACGTCATCGCGGTATCTCCTCACACAAAGCGGGTGATGGCCTCAGGCACAGGCTCTTGTTATGGCCTCCATTTCATGGGGCTTTGTCATGACAACGCAAATGCCATGCCTAAACTTGAATGGCCATTCAACAAAGCCTGAAAACGACGTCGCAAAGTGTCTGGATGGGTCATGACAAAACAGCGATTAAACGGGGCATACACAGGCAGCCCCTGCGCTGTTGAGCACATTGGTATCACTTGTGGGAAGGGAGCAGGAAAGGTCCGAAATAGAATGTCACGAAAAGTACGAATGCGCCAAAAAGGGTCGGCGTGCTCTTAAACAGCGCTGGCAGGTGTGCCTCTTCTGTGGGAGCGGGCTTGCTCGCGATGCAGGCGACACGGCTGGCCTGGACGTCATCGCGAGCAAGCCCTCTGCCACAAGGGTTGTGTGTCGTCAGGCTTCAGCATTCCACCGCACTGACCGCCAAACCGCCCCGTGAGGTTTCCTTGTATTTGTCATGCATGTCGGCGCCGGTGTCGCGCATGGTGCGGATCACCCGGTCCAGGGAGATAAAGTGCTGGCCGTCGCCGCGCAAGGCCATTTGCGCGGCGTTGATCGCTTTAACCGCCGCGATGGCGTTGCGCTCGATGCACGGTACTTGCACCAGCCCGCCCACCGGGTCGCAGGTCAAGCCCAGGTTGTGCTCCAAACCGATTTCAGCGGCGTTGCACAGCTGCTCGGGCGTAGCACCGAGGATTTGCGCCAGCCCGGCCGCGGCCATGGCACAAGCCGAGCCGACTTCGCCCTGACAGCCCACTTCCGCGCCGGAAATCGAGGCGTTCTTTTTACACAAAATGCCGATGGCCGCCGCGCTCAGCAAGTAGTCCACCACATGGGCTTCGCTGACTTCATCGCTGAATTTCATGAAGTAATGCAGCACCGCCGGGATGATGCCGGCCGCGCCGTTGGTGGGCGCCGTGACCATGCGCCCGCCTGCGGCGTTTTCTTCGTTGACCGCCAGTGCGAACAGGTTGACCCACTCCATGGCGCTGAGGGTGGAACCGATCACATTGGGCTTGCCGATTTCCTGCAGGCTGCGGTGCAAACGGGCAGCGCGGCGGCGCACATTCAAACCGCCAGGCAGGATGCCTTCGTGCTTCAAGCCTTGCTCAACGCAGTCCTGCATGGCGCGCCAGAGTTTGATCAGGCCGCAACGGATTTCGTCTTCGCTGCGCCACGTTCGTTCGTTGGCCATCATTAATGCAGCCACGCTCAGGTGATGCTCACGGCACAGGTCGAGCAGTTGCGCGGCGCTGCCAAAGTCATACGGCAACGCAGTGCGATCCATGTCCAGCACCCCGCTGGCCGCTTGCGCGGCATCCACTACAAAACCACCGCCTACCGAGTAGTAGGTATCGCAGTGCAATTCGCCCTGCCCGGTGTACGCCACCAGCGTCATGGCATTGGGATGAAACGGCAGGTTTTCGTCGATCAGGCGCATGTCCTGCGCCCACACAAACGGGATCGGCAAGTAGCCGTCGAGTAACAGGGTTCCGGTTTCGCGCAGCTCAGCGATACGCGAACCAATGCAGGACGGGTCAATCGCGTCCGGCCATTCACCCATCAGGCCCATGATCACAGCGTTGTCGCTGCCGTGGCCAATGCCGGTGGCGGACAGGGAGCCATAGAGTTGCACTTCGATGCGGCGCACCTGCTGCAACTGGCTCCGCTCGCGCAACCCCTGCACAAACAGCGCTGCGGCGCGCATCGGACCCACGGTGTGTGAGCTGGAGGGGCCGATGCCGATCTTGAACAGGTCAAATACGCTGATAGCCATGAGCACGAGCCTCGCAAGGAATGCATCCATCATGGGGGGTTTGCGACCGACAAAAACGTCCAGCTACGACCCGCCTTTGCCTGCCAGCGCCCTCGGCGAAGATGCATGAAAAAGGTGGTTTTTAAGCATCATTCGTCTAGATACGACCTCGCAGGTATCAGATACGACCCTCCCTGTACTGGATGCGACTCCCCCTGTAGGCGTTTGATTTTCACTGTTACATGATCAGTCTCGACTCGATTGCTGGATGCGCCGGCAACACGCCTGCCGGGCATCGCCCAACCGCAACTGATTACGTGCGGCTTTTCGATCGGAAACCGCCACCTAGACACCAGGAGTCCCCACATGAAAGGTTCCCCATTGTTGTTGGCTGCATTGCTGAGTCTGCCCGTCATCACCCAGGCTGCAGAACCGGAGCAATGCAATACGGTTAACTTCTCGGATGTCGGCTGGACCGACATCACCGTCACCACTGCGGTCACCAGCGAGGTGCTCAAGGCACTCGGCTACAAAACCAAAACCACCATGATTTCCGTGCCGGTCACCTACAAGTCACTGGCTGACGGCAAGAACATGGACGTGTTCCTGGGCAACTGGATGCCGACCATGGAAAACGACATCAAGGCCTACCGTGACGCGGGCACTGTCGAAACCGTACGCGCCAACCTGGAGAACGCCAAGTACACCCTCGCCGTACCCGAAGCGCTCTATAACAAGGGCCTCAAGGATTTCTCCGACCTGCCCAAATTCAAGAAGGAACTGGACGGCAAGATCTACGGCATCGAGCCGGGCAACGATGGCAACCGCATGATCCAGACCATGATCGACAAGAACGCGTTCGGCTTGAAAGACGCGGGTTTCAAGGTAGTGGAGTCCAGCGAAGCCGGGATGTTGTCGCAGGTTGATCGCGCCCAGCGCCGTGGCACCGATGTGGTGTTCCTGGGCTGGGAACCGCACCCGATGAACACCCGTTTCAAGATGAAGTACCTCACCGGCGGCGATGATTTCTTCGGCCCCAATTACGGCCAGGCGACGATCTACACCAACACCCGCAAGGGCTACAGCGAGGAATGCAGCAACGTCGGCCAACTGCTGAAAAACCTCGTATTCACCCTCGACATGGAAAGCACCCTGATGGGCAAGGTGCTGGACGACAAGATCAAACCGGATGTGGCCGCCAAAGCCTGGCTCAAACAGAACCCTCAGGTGCTCCAGACCTGGTTGGCAGGCGTGACCACGATCGATGGCAAACCGGGCCTTGAGGCCGTGAAAGCCAGCCTCGCGAAGTAATCGCGGGCGCCAGACGGCTTGCCCGTCTGGCTCCGTTTCAATCCCCTTGCATGCGGACGTTCACTACCATGCTCATCGATCAAAAAATCCCTCTGGGCGAATACATCGCAAGCTTCGTCGACTGGTTGACCAAACACGGTGCCAGCACCTTCGATGCCATCGCGAGCACGCTGGAAGCAATGATCCACGCCGTGACCTTTGCGCTGACCTGGTTCAACCCTTTCGTGTTTATCGGGCTGATTGCCCTGCTGGCACACTTTATTCAGCGCAAGTGGGGGCTCACCGTTTTCGTCGCGCTGTCGTTTCTGCTGATCCTCAATCTGGGTTATTGGCAGGAGACCATGGAAACCCTGGCCCAAGTGCTGTTCGCCACCTTTGTGTGCGTGATCATCGGGGTACCGCTGGGGATTCTCGCAGCGCACAAGCCGATGTTTTATACCTTCATGCGCCCGGTACTGGACTTGATGCAGACCGTACCCACCTTCGTTTACCTGATCCCGACCCTGACCCTGTTTGGCCTGGGCGTGGTGCCGGGGCTGATCTCCACCGTGGTGTTTGCGATTGCGGCACCGATCCGCCTGACGTACCTGGGCATTCGCGACGTGCCCCATGAACTGCTCGATGCCGGCAAGGCATTTGGCTGTTCGCGCCGCCAGTTGCTCACCCGCATCGAACTGCCCCACGCCATGCCGAGCATCGCGGCCGGGATAACCCAATGCATCATGCTGTCACTGTCGATGGTGGTGATCGCGGCCCTGGTAGGGGCTGATGGCCTGGGCAAACCGGTGGTCAACGCACTCAATACCGCCGATATCGCCCTGGGCTTTGAAGCCGGGCTGGCGATTGTGTTGCTGGCCATCATGCTCGACCGCA
>JBILYW010000535.1:0-3124 GCA_044377555.1 Pseudomonas sp. | reverse complement strand
TCCATGAGTGTGGCGTTACTGTGCGTCGCCGGGGTGGCGCTGGACGCGTTGTTCGGCGAACCCAGGCGCTGGCATCCGCTGGTCGCGTTTGGCCGCATGGCCGAGCGCATCGAACAGCGCTTCAATTCGGGTGGTCGTGGCTGGCGCAGCCATGGCGTGACGGCCTGGGTGCTGGCAGTGTTGCCGCTCACGATCCTGGCCACCGCGTTGTCGTGGATGCCCTATCTCGGCTGGCTGGTGGATATTTTGGCGCTGTATTGCGCACTGGGCATGCGCAGCCTCGGTGAACACGTCAAACCGGTCGCAGAGGCCTTGCGCAGCAACGACCTGGACGAAGCCCGTACGCGGGTCGGTTACCTGGTCAGCCGTCAGACCAGCGAGCTGGACTCGACCGAAGTGGCTCGTGCCGCCACCGAATCGGTGCTGGAAAACGGCAGCGATGCGGTGTTCGCCGCCTTGTTCTGGTTTGTCGTGGCCGGTGCGCCGGGTGTTGTGCTCTATCGATTGAGCAATACGCTGGACGCGATGTGGGGCTACCGCAACGAACGCTTTGAGCGTTTTGGCTGGGCTGCCGCCCGTATCGATGATGTTCTTAACTACTTCCCTGCAAGGTTGGTGGCGTTGACTTACGCCCTGCTGGGTAAAACCCGACTGGCCTTGAAGTGCTGGCGTAAACAGGCACCGCAGTGGGACAGCCCAAACGCGGGCCCGGTCATGGCTGCGGGCGCCGGTGCGCTGGGTGTACAGCTGGGCGGGCCGGCGATCTATCACGGCGAACTGCACGAGCGCCCGCAACTGGGTGAAGGCGTGCCGGCGGATGCCGATTCGATTGGTCGTGGCTGGCAACTGGTGCAGCGGGGCGTGTGGCTGTGGCTGCTGGTCCTGTGCGTGTGGAGTGAATTCTATGCTTGAGCACGGCGGGCGGTTACGCAAGGCCGCGTTGCATTACGGGATTGCCGAGGACCAATGGCTGGATCTGTCCACCGGGCTGGCGCCATGGCCCTTTGCGACACCCCCGATTCCCGAACGTGCCTGGGCGCGTTTGCCCGAAACCGACGATGGCCTCGAGCAAGCAGCCTGCAATTATTACGGCGCGCTGAATGTATTGCCGGTGCCGGGTTCACAGTGCGCCATCCAGCTGCTGCCGCGTTTGCGCCGCAGTGGCAAGGTCGGCGTGCTGTCGCCGTGTTACGCCGAGCATGCCCATGCCTGGCGGCGCAGTGGCCATATCGTGCGTGAAATCATGGAACAGGAGGTCGACTTCTATCTCGACACCCTGGACGTGCTGGTGGTGGTCAACCCCAACAACCCCACCGGGGCGAGCCTGTCGCCCGAGCGTTTGCTGGAGTGGCATGCGCGGCTGGTGCAGCGCGGTGGTTGGCTGGTGGTGGACGAAGCCTTCATGGACAACACGCCACAGCTGAGCCTGGCCGCACAGAGCCAGCGTACCGGACTGATTGTGTTGCGCTCCTTCGGCAAGTTTTTTGGTCTGGCCGGGGTGCGCCTGGGGTTTGTGCTCGCTGAATTGAAGCTGCTCAAGCTGCTGGCCGAGCAGGTCGGGCCCTGGGCGGTCAGCGGGCCGACACGGATCGTGGGGCTGGCCTGCCTGCTCGACACCGAAGGCCATGCCCGTCAGCGTGAGCGCAGCGAGCTGGCCAGCGGACGCCTGGAGCGCTTGCTGGGGCTGCATGATTTACCGCCACAAGGCGGCTGTGCGCTGTTCCAGTGGCTGATCACGCCCCACGCGGACGTTCTGTACGAATTCATGGCGCAGCGTGGCATTTTGTTGCGCCTGTTTACCCACAACAGCAGCGTGCGGTTTGGGCTGCCCGCCAATGAGGCGCACTGGCTGCGGCTGGAGCAGGCGTTGCTGGCGTATTCCAAGGAAGTTTCATGAGCACGTTGATGGTGCAAGGCACTACGTCCGATGCCGGTAAAAGTACGCTGGTCACGGCTCTGTGCCGCTGGCTGACCCGTCAGGGCGTACGCGTGGTGCCGTTCAAACCGCAGAACATGGCGCTCAACAGCGCGGTGACCGCCGAGGGCGGCGAGATCGGCCGCGCCCAGGCGGTTCAGGCCCAGGCGGCCGGGCTGGCGCCGCACACGGACATGAACCCGGTGCTGCTCAAACCCAATAGCGACACCGGCGCCCAGGTGATCATTCACGGTCGCGCCGTGACCAGCATGAATGCGGTGGCGTATCACGACTACAAGGCTATCGCCATGCAGGCGGTACTGGCCTCGCACCAGCGTTTGAGTGCCGCGTATCCGGTGGTCATGGTCGAGGGCGCCGGTTCGCCGGCCGAGATCAACCTGCGGGCCGGTGACATTGCCAACATGGGCTTTGCCGAAGCCGTGGATTGCCCGGTGGTGTTGATCGCCGATATCAATCGCGGCGGCGTGTTTGCGCATCTGGTGGGCACCCTGGAACTGTTGTCCGAAACCGAGCAGGCGCGGGTCAAGGGTTTCATCATCAACCGTTTTCGCGGCGATATCGCCTTGCTCCAGCCCGGCCTCGACTGGCTGCAAGCGCGTACCGGCAAGCCGGTGATCGGCGTGCTGCCCTATGTGATGGACCTGCACCTGGAGGCCGAGGACGGTATCGACCAGCGCCAGACCGACAAGGTTGAGCAGGTGCTGAAGGTGGTCGTGCCGGTACTGCCGCGTATCAGCAATCACACCGACTTCGACCCGCTGCGCCTGCATCCGCAAGTGGACTTGCAATTTGTGGGGCCGGGTCAGCCGATTCCGGCTGCTGATTTGATCATCCTGCCCGGCTCCAAGAGCGTGCGCAGCGACTTGGCGTACTTGCGTGCCAATGGCTGGGATGCGGCCATCAGCCGTCATCTGCGTTACGGCGGCAAGGTACTGGGGATTTGCGGCGGCTTGCAGATGCTGGGCGAGCAGGTTCACGACCCGCTGGGGCTTGAAGGCGCTGCGGGTTCCAGTGCCGGCCTGGGCTTGCTGGCGTTCAGTACCGAGCTTGCGGCCGAGAAGCAGCTGCGTAATGTGCGCGGGCATTTGACCCTGGAAAACGCCGCAGTCAGCGGCTACGAAATCCACGCGGGCGTGACCACCGGTGTGGCTCTGGAGCAGCCGGCGGTGTGCCTGGACGACGGGCGTT
>JBILYW010000067.1:0-9584 GCA_044377555.1 Pseudomonas sp. | reverse complement strand
GCGAGCAAGCCCGCTCCCACAGAGGAGATGTGCGAGTCTCGCAGACCTCGCCGCCAAACAGGCCGGCCGGTCGGCCGCCTCGGCGGGCATTGCTCTTGATCTACCGGCCCCTTCGGGAGGCCGGAGCAAGGGCGAAACCCGAAAACGCCGTGGCACATCGAATGGATATGCCCCCGGCAAAAACGCAGGCACATCACAGCCTTCGCATCTCGTCCACGGCTGGAGAACAGCCACAGGGCGCATACCGGAGCCACTGGTCTGAATGGACGATGTACACCACGCCCGCCCTGTGGAATAACTCATCCACTAGAACAAAAACCGGGAGAGCCCGTCGTGTCCATACCCTTGCGCCCCACCTGGCGAACTCATTACGCATTAGGCGTTTTGGCTGCCATCTATATCTTCAACTACATCGACCGGCTGCTGATGGCCATTTTGATCGAGCCGGTAAAAGCCGAGTTCGGCATTTCCGATACCGGTATCGGGCTGCTTTCGGGCGTGACCTTTGCAGTCTTCTACACCATTTTCGGCTTTCCGCTGGGGCGCCTGTCTGACCGTATCGGCCGTAAAAAAGTCATCGCGTTCAGCTGTATCGCCTGGAGCGTGATGACCATTTTCTGCGGTTTTGCCGCCAGCTTCACGATGCTGGTGATCGCCCGCATCGGGGTGGCCATCGGCGAAGCCGGCGGCACCGCGCCGTCCATGGCCATGGTCTCGGACCTGTACCCGCCGGAGCGCCGCTCAACCGCTCTGTCGGTCCTGATGCTCGGCTCAAGCCTGGGAGCGATTTTCGGGCTGGGCCTGGGCGGCTGGATCGCTCAGCATTACGGCTGGCGTTTCGCATTTATCGTGATCGGCGCACCGGGGATCTTCCTCGGGCTGCTCTTGCTGCTCACCGTGCGCGCACCCAAACCCGCCATGCTGGTCAACGCCAATCAAGTGGCGCAAGCCCACTGGGCCGTCACGGTTCGGGAGCTGTTCCAGACCCCGTCCTTCCTCTGGATTGTGCTCACCGGCGGCTCTGCCGCCATTGCCGGTTATGCCATCGGTACCTGGAGCCCGAGCTTTCTGATCCGCTCCCACGGCTTGAGCCTGCAGGACGCCGGGCTGCTGGCCGGGGTCGCAGGCGGCGCCGGGGCCACGTTCGGCACCCTGACCTGCGGCATTTTGTGTGACCGCCTGGCGCGCCGTGACAAGGGCTGGCAAATCGGTGTGCCGCTGCTGGGCACCCTGATCAGCATCCCGTTCGCGCTGGCGTACTTCCTGTGGCCGGTGGGCACCGCGTTCCATGTGGGCAGCACGCCCGTGCCGACCGCCTTCCTGTTCTACGGTGTGTTCAGCTTCTTCGGCACCTGGTGGGCAACGCCTTGCCTGGGCGCCATTTCCCATCTGTTCCCGTCCACCCGACTGGCCCAGGCCACCGCGATTTTCGTGATGTCCATGACCCTGCTCGGCGTGGGTGTCGGCCCGCTGCTGATCGGCATGCTCAGTGACGGCTTCGCCCACACCCTGGGCAACGAAGGCCTGCGCTATGCCCTGGCCTCCTGCGTCTCGCTGCTGGTACTGGCTTCAGTCTTTCTGGCCATGGCATTGCCGCGCTATCGCAACCACCTGATGAACAAGACCACGCCCCCGGCATCGCTGGTTGACGCGGCCACTGCCTGACTTTTGGAGATTGAGTGATGACCGAACAAGACCTTCCCCTGCCCATCGGCCACTTTGTGACACTGGACAGCGGCCTGCGCCTGCACTTTCTCGATGAAGGCAGCGGCCCGGTCGTGTTGTGGCTGCACGGCAGCGGCCCGGGCGCCAGCGGCTACAGCAACTTCAAAGGCAACTACCCGCAGTTTGTTGCCGCCGGGTTTCGCAACCTGGTGGTGGATTTGCCGGGCTTCGGCCGCTCCGACAAGCCTGAGGATGCCCAGTACAACCTGGACTTCTTTGTCAGCGCCATGTCGGGGTTTCTCAAGGCTGTCGGGGTCAAGCGTGCAACTTTGCTCGGCAACTCCCTGGGCGGCGCCATTGCCCTGGGCCTGGCGCTGGCCGAACCCGAGCGCGTCGAAAAACTGATCCTGATGGCCCCCGGCGGCGTTGAAGACCGCGAAACCTACTTCAAGATGGTCGGCATTCAACGCATGGTCGAGCTGTACAACGCCGGGCCCCTGGGCATCGAGCAAATGCGCCGGATCATGAGCCTGCAACTGTTCGACAGCTCGCAGCTGGAAGACAGCCTGCTCGCCGAGCGTGTCGCCGTGGCCGTGCACCAGCCGCGCAACCTGTTCACCACCATGATGGTGCCGAACATGACCGAGCGCCTCGAAGAGCTGCAAGCACCCATCCTGGGTTTCTGGGGCAGCGACGACAATTTCAACCCGGCCAGTGGCGCGCTTAAAGTATTGAACCACGCCCCGAACGCGCGCTTTATCATGCTCAATCGCTGCGGGCACTGGGTGCAGGTTGAGCACCGCGAACTCTTCAACAAGGCGTGCCTGGAATTTTTGCGCAGCTGAATGCAGCGCCCTGTACACGCATGACCAACGGCTGCCTGCGGGCGGCCGTATCCCCTTCCAAACACCCGCTCGGGCTGAAATAACAATGACAAAATTCCCTCAGTTGCTGGCACCCGGTCGCATTGGCTCCATGGAGCTGCGCAACCGCATCATCATGGCGCCCATGGGCTCCAACTTCGCCGAAGCCGATGGCCATTGTGGCGAACGGATTCAAGCCTATTACGAGGCCCGCGCCCGTGGCGGTGCCGGGCTGTTGATCATGGGCGTGTGCTCGGTGGCGTTTCCGGCCGGGACGGCCGAGCCGTTCCAGGTCGGGGTGTCGAGCGATGACTTTATCCCGGGGCTGAGCCGCCTCGCCGAACGTGTCCACCAGCACGGCGCCAAAATAGCCATGCAGTTGCAACACGCCGGCAAGACCTCGGTGCGCGACATGGCCGAAGGTCGGCAACTGTGGGTGCCATCGGTTCCGCCCGTGCTGCAAAGCGACATGATGGCCGCGCTGACCCCCGAAGAGCTGGCCAACTTTGTCAGTTCCATGAAGCGCCGCGCCGAAGGCTCACCGGTCCGCGTGATGGACAGCGACGACATCACACAGATGATCGACTGGTTCGCCTGTGCCGCCGAACGTGCCCAACGCGCCGGTTTCGACGGTGTAGAGTTGCACGCGGCCCATGGCTACATCATTGCCGGCTTCCTCTCGGGCTATTACAACCAGCGCGCAGACGAGTACGGCGGCTCCCTGGAAAACCGTGCCCGGCTGCTGCTGGAGATCATTGCGGCGGTACGTGCCAGGGTCGGCAACGACTTTGCCCTGTGGCTGCGCCTGGACGCAGAAGAACTGCACACCCCCGGCGGTATCAACCTGGAAGACGCCAAGGCCGTGGCCCGCATGGCCGAAGCGGCCGGGGTGGATGCCGTCAGCGTGTCCGCCAGTGCCCGTATCACCAACGGCGCGGTGTTTACCGAGGCCCCCCTGGTGCACCAGCCAAGCGGGTTTATCGAGTGGACCAGTGCAATCAAACGCAGCGTGCAAGTGCCCGTGATCGCCGTGGGGCGCATCGAGCCGGATGCCGGCGAAGCCGCCCTCAAGCGCGGCGACTGCGACTTTATCGCCATGGCCCGCAAACTGCTGGCCGACCCCGAGCTGCCGAACAAACTGCTCAACGATCAGGAGTCCAGCATCCGCCCGTGCATTTACTGCTACGTGTGCGTCAGCCAGATCTTCGTCAACGAACGGGTGAAGTGCGCGGTCAACCCCATGACCGGCCATGAATTCGAATACGTGATTGGCCCGACGGCCAGCCCCAGGCATCTGGTGGTGGTCGGTGCCGGGCCTGCCGGGATGGAGGCGGCACGGGTTGCTGCCTTGCGCGGGCATCGCGTGACACTGCTGGAGCGCAGCGACCGCCTGGGCGGCACGCTGTTTTTTGCCGGCCTGGCCTACGCCGAAAACGCCCGCCTGCTGGACAACCTCAAGGTTCAGGTGCAGCAGTCATCCATTGATATCCGCTTGAACACCCCGGCCAGCCCCGCCCTGCTCCGTGATCTGGGTGCCGATCAGGTGCTGGTGGCCGTGGGCGCCGAACGTGCGGCACCCGCGATCCCCGGGGCTGACCAGGACCATGTGTGGAGCGGCGACGAACTGCGACGCCTGATGACCGGCGACCGCGCCGATGAAATCGCCCGGCGCAAACTGTCCTTCACCCAGCGCGCCCTGATGAAAGCCGGCAGCCTGACGGGCATCACCGACAGCCGTGAAGCCATGGAAAAACTGTCCCGGGTATGGATGCCTCTGGGCAAGCGCGTGACCATCATCGGCGGCGGGCTGGTGGGCCTGGAACTGGCGGAGTTCCTGATCGCTCGCGGACGGCAGGTGTGCGTGCTGGAAAGCGGCACCCACCTTGGCCGGGAACTGGCCATCGTGCGGCGCTGGCGGGTGCTGCATGAGATTCGCGTGCACGGCGGCCAGTTGATCACCGGCGCCACCGTGACCGCCATTGACGGCCATTGCGTGCGTTATCAGCTGGCCGATGGGCAAACCGCAGAGAGCCAGGCCGACTCGGTGGTACTGGCCATCGGCGCCCAACCCAATACCGACCTGCTGGACGAACTGACCCGCGCCGGGTTGAGCGCCACAAGCATTGGCGACTGCCAGAGCATCGGCTACATCGAAGGCGCCATCAGTGCAGGGCACAAGGCCGGGCGCGAGGCCTGAAAAAACTTGCGCCGCGCCGCGCTTCTGTGGGAGCGAGCCTGCTCGCGAAAGCCGTAACCCTGCGGCGTTCTTGAGACCTTCGCGAGCAGGCTCGCTCCCACCGTTGAAGGCACAGGGACCTTCTGGCTTGTTCGTCCTTTTCTGCGAAGGTGAGGCTGGCAAAGGCGGTCTTGATTCACCGCCGCTGAAAAGGGCATTCGGGTGGCGGACACGGGTTGGCTTATCTATATTCCACCCACACAAGGAGCGACCCGTGACTACAGACAACCGCCACAACAAAATCGACAACATCGAATTCAACGTCCACGACATTGACCGCAGCAAAGCGTTCTATGGCGCAGTCTTTGGCTGGACCTTCACGGACTATGGCCCGGCCTACAGCGAATTCAGCGATGGCCGCCTGAACGGCGGCTTCACCACCGGCGAGGCGGTACGCCCCGGCGGCCCGTTGATCATCCTGTACGCCGGGGACCTGGCGCAGACGCAACAGGCGATCATCGCCGCAGGCGGGCAGATCACCCGCCCTGAATTCAGCTTCCCGGGCGGCAGCCGCTTCCACTTCACGGACCTGGACGGTTACGAACTGGCGGTCTGGACCCAGGCATAACGACTCACTTTTGCCGTCGAATACCTGCGCATCGCCTTCGAGGAACTGGATGAAGACGGTGGCCAGGCCAGTTTTCTGACCGCATTGCGCCACGTAGTTGAGGCGCGAGGCGGTATGGCACAGATTGCCGAAAAAGCCGGGCTGTCCCGTGAAAGCCTGTACCGCGCCCTCTCCCCCAAAGGCAACCCGACGCTGCGCACCATGCGCCAGGTGGTACATGCCACCGGAATCACGTTTGCCTCTCTGACCTGAACCCATAAAAAACCCCGTCGGTGCAAACCGACGGGGTTTTTGCTTTCACTTGATGCTTGCCGCTTATCTGCCCTTCGCCCGCGCCGCATCGGCGGTGTACTGGTCAGGGGTGAATTTGCCTTCGTTGAGGATCGGGCCTTTCTTCGCTTCGTTGGTCATGCCGTAGCCGGTGTACTGCCCCGAGTTCAAGTCCATGAAGAACTGCGAACCGGCCTGCCAGCCGCTCATGTCCGGGTGGTAGTAGTAGTTGATCATGGCGTGTTTCCACAACTGCCCACGGGCGTCGTAGTTGTCGGCCATCACCGAGTTCCAGGTGTCTTCATCGACAAACAGCACGCGCTTGCCGTACACGTGGCGGTAGCCTTCCTTCAGGTCCGCTTCCACCACCCACACGCGACGCAGTTCATAGCGCATCAGGTCAGGATTGGGGTGGTTGGGGGTCAGCATGTCGGCGTATTTGACAGTGCCGGCGTTGGCTTTGTAGGCGTTGGCCGGGCTGTAGATTTCACGCTTGCCGATCAGTTTCCAGTTAAAACGCTCCGGCGAGCCGTTGAACAAACGGTCTTCGTCGACGGTCATGGTGCCGTTGGTGCCGATCATCGGCTGGTCATAACCGTAGCCCGGCAACAAACGTACGCGGCGGGTGGACGGGCTGTAGCTCCAGGCCTGACGCGGGTTGGTCTGGAAGTCGTAGGGTTCGTGGGAGATGCTGATCACGCCGTTGTCACGCGCCGGTTTAAGGGTCGTGTTGTTACCCATCGCCTGAATCTTGTCTTCAGTTTTAGGCTCCACCGTCGGCGAGTTGGCCTGCGACAAGCCCCGTGCATAAGCACGGCCCCAGCCAATGCTGCCGTTGGGCAACACGGAGGCCAGGTCACTGGTTTTTTCTTCAGTCCAGGCTCGCGCCGGAAGCTGGTGGTTCCACAACACTTCCATGCCGCTTTTCGGGATCGGGAACGGGACCTGGCCCAACCCTTCAACACCCATGCCATCGTTGACCAGCTTGGCGTTCAGGGCATTGCTCATGGCGCGGCGGCACACGTAGTCCGGGTAGCGGAAATCACGGTGGCCGGGGTAGATGTTCATCTTGTAGGTGGTCGGATAACGCTTGAGCAGCGCTTTCTGGCCTTCGGTGAGTTTGTCTTCGTACTGGGCCATGTTTTGCGCCGTGATCACCAGGATCGGCTTCTCGGCAGCATAGGGGTCAACCGGTTGGTCACCCGAGAATTTAACGTGGTTCCAGCCCGGCACTTCGCCCAGGTACTTGCCGGTATACGGCGGGATGGTACCCGCTGCGTTACCCGCCTGCTCTGCCCCGACACAGGTCAGCTCTTTGCCCAGTTTGGCCGCTTCTGCGGGCGAAACCTGGGCCGATGCGCTACCGATGGCGACCACATTGACGGCCATGGCGGCTGCGAGCATTACGCCTGTTCTTGTTATTTTCATGTATTGCCTCCTACGCGAATAAGGCTTGCTGAGGGGTATGCGTCCATTCTTCGCCATCTACAGGCGAGTACATCGTCCACAAAGACTAGAGGGGGCTCGAACAGCCCCCTCAGGCCGTTACCAACAACTCTTTGAGCAGGCTTTTGAGCATTTTTCCCGAGGCATTGCGGGCAAACGGCGTGTGCTGGACATGGATCTGCGCCGGCACTTTGAAACTGGCCAGACGCTGCCCGATAAAGCTGCGCACCGCTTCGCTGCCCGGGGTCGAAGCCGGGTCGCCACGCACCACCAGAAACACCACCTCGCCCAGCACATCGTCAGGTACGGCAAAGGCCGCTGCTTCAATTACGCCGGGCATTTCACAGGCGCAGGACTCCACCTCGGCCGCGGAGATTTTCTCGCCACCGCGATTGATCAGGTCCTTGGCGCGATCCGTGATGTAGAGAAAGCCTTCGTCGTCCAGCAAGCCGATATCGCCGGTGTCGAGCCAACCATCCTGCAAGGTCTGGGCGCTGGCTTCAGGCAGGTTCCAGTAGGCGCTCATCAGGGTGGGAGAACGCAACCAGATCAGCCCGCTGACCCCGCAGGGCAATGGCCGGTCCGGGCTGTCGCCGATGCGCACGTCAACAATCGGCAAGGGCCAGCCGGCCGATGCCGGTTTGTAAACAAACTGATCACCGCCAATCGCCGCACAGATCCCGTTGCTTTCGGTCAGGCCATAGCCGCTGCCACCGACCGCTTCGGGTTTGCGCTGTGTGAGGTGAGCCAGCAGGCTGCTGGACGGTGCCGCGCCCCCAAGCCCCAGACCAAACAGGCTGACGGTGTCGGCGCTGCCAAAACGTGGCGAGGTCAGCAGTTGCTGCATCATCACCGGCGCGCCATTGAATTGGGTGCACTGTTCATCGCGGATCAGGTCGAAGGCTTTTTCCACGTCCCACTTGTACATCAGCAGCAAGCGCCGGCCACTGCGCAAGGCCAGTAAAAACTGTGCATGCAGACCGCTGACATGGAACAGCGGCACCGCCATCAACGTCGTCGGGGCATAGCCGCTGTTGATCACCACGCTGATGCGTTCGGGCGAACTGAGCGCGCAAAAGGCGCCCTGGAATTCCAGCGCTACCAGCGCCTGGCACACCGCGCCATGGGTCGACAACACGCCCTTGGCCAGGCTGGTGGTGCCCGAGGTGTAGAGGATCATGGCCGGGTCACTGGCACTGACTTTCTGCACGGGAGTGCTGATTGACGGTGCGGCCAGCAGGTCTTCCAGACGCCGGCAATGCTCCTCCAGCGGCGCGCCTGCGCTCATGCCCACCACAATGGTCGCCAGCCCCTGCTCGCGCAGATCGTTGACCAGCAGTTGCAAGCGCGGCTCGTCGCACAGCAGCAAACTCGCCCCGCTGTCCTGCAAACCATGGAACAGCTCGTCACGCAGGCCCCAGCTGTTGAGGGGCACGCACACCGCGCCGCAGCGCTGAATAGCGGCAAACGCCACCAGCCAGGCGGGCTGGTTGCGCATGGCAATCGCTACCCGATCACCCTTGCGCAGGCCAAAGCGTTCAACCATTTGCCCGGCCAGGCGATCTACCTGATCGAAAAACTGGCTGAACGTGAGGCGTTGCTGCTCCCACACCAGAAATTCGCGGTCAGCGTGTACCCGGCCACTGTCAATTGCAGCCCACACACTCGGGGCGGTATGGCGAAAATACTTCGCCCCGCCACCTTCCGGTGTCAGCACTTCAAAGGGCGAGCCGGCACCAACCAACTGCTGCCATGCGCTCTGCCATTGCTCAAGTTTCATCTTGTTATTCTCCGGACTCGAACAGTTCGCTACAGGCTCAAGCGTGCGCCAGCTCCAGGGCTCCATAGCGCTCGCAGTGGTAATCGGCATCACCCAGGCAAGCCTGGGCCACCCGGATACGCTTGAGGAACAACCCCACATCCAGCTCGTCAGTGACACCAATGCCGCCGTGCATTTGCACTGCTTCATTGACCACCTTGAGCGCCATCTGGCCCGCCTTCCACTTCGCCAGACTGGCCAGGCGCTGACGCTCGACCTCGCTCAGGCCTGTGTCGTCCAGCCCGGCCAGCCCGGCCATCACGGCGCTGCGCGCCAGGGCCAGTTCCACATACAACTGGGCCGCGCGGTGTTGCAGCGACTGGAAGGTGCCAATGGCCACATCAAACTGGACACGGGTCTTGAGGTAGTCGAGGGTCATTTCGAAGAGTTTTTCGGCCATGCCCAGCATCTCGGCCGCCAGGCACACGCGCCCGCGATCCAGGGCGATATTCAGTGCCGGCCCGGCCGACCCGGCAGTGCCGAGCAAGGCATCGGCGCCGACCTGTACCTGCTCCAGATGCAGACGCGCATGGTTGCGCGAATCGAT
Organism: Pseudomonas sp.; assembly: GCA_044377555.1. Taxonomy (GTDB): domain Bacteria; phylum Pseudomonadota; class Gammaproteobacteria; order Pseudomonadales; family Pseudomonadaceae; genus Aquipseudomonas. Next base: position 170 of record JBILYW010000067.1, on the reverse strand, counting down.
AAGCGGCAACGGGGTGACGGTCAGCCCCGGCGCACCGGCCGGTACCAGAAACAGGCTGATGCCCGCCCCGGATGACAGCGTGGCGTCCGTGTGCGCCGCCACCAGAAAACCGTCGGCACCCACCCCGTCAATGACGAAATACTTGTCACCGCTCAGGCTGTAGCCATCGC
>JBILYW010000534.1:0-3131 GCA_044377555.1 Pseudomonas sp. | reverse complement strand
GGTCCGGCCCTGGCAACCCAACCCCGCCAAGGCAGGGATCAAGGCTGACAACTCATCGGTACTGCGCGCTTTTGCCCTGGCCGGGCAGGGTGTGGCGATCCTGCCTGACTGGCTGATCGGGGACGACTTGCAGGCGGGGCGCCTGATTCATTTACTGCCCGGCTGGCAATTTACCCGTCAGGGGGTTTACGCCCTGTACCCCGACACCCGTCATCTGCCGTTAAAGGTGCGGGTGTTCATCGATTTCATGAAGGGCCATGCTTGAACGTGGTTTCGCAGGCACTGTGGGAGCGGGCTTGCTCGCGATACAAACACTGCGGTCTTTCAGGAAAACCGAGGAGATGCCATCGCGAGCAAGCCCGCTCCCACAGAGATTTACAGGTCACGGCAGGTCTTTATCCAGCCCGAACCGCTTCATCAGGATTTTTTGCAGCAAGCGGGCCGGCACCAGCGCGGCCAGCAACGGCATGGCACGGCTGCCGTTGCCGTATCTGAGCAACATCGGCGTTCCGGGTTTTTGTACGGCCTTGAGCACCGCGTCAGCAAAGGCCGATACGGGGGTTGGGTTGTCTTGCGAGGCCTTGGCCCTGGCCCGAATACCGTCACGCACCGGCCACCACGCCGAGCGCTCGTCAATCAACTGTTCGGCCTGTGCGCTGGCATTGTTCGCGAAGCGGGTGTCGATGGCGCCGGGCTGTACTTCGAGCACGTCAATGCCAAAGGGTGCCAGCTCCATGCGCAGGGCATCGCTCAGGGCATGGACAGCGGCCTTGGAGGCGCAGTAAGCGCCGGCAAACGGAGTCACCAGTACGCCGGAGACGCTGCCGATATTGACCACCAGGCCCTTGTTGCGGCGCAGTGCTGCAAACAGGGCGCGGGTGACACCGACCACTGAAAACACATTGGTTTCAAATTGCAGCTGCAGCCCTTCAACGCCGCCATCGAGCAACGGACCCATGGCGCCATAGCCGGCATTGTTGATCAGCACGTCCAGGCCGCCGTCATCGCTGGCCAGGTGTTCGGCCAGTTGCGCCAGCGCCTCCTTGTCATTCACGTCCAGTTGCACCGCGTTAAACCCTGCTGCTGCCAACCGGGCCACATCCTCAGGCTTGCGGGCGCTGGCCCAGACCTCGTAGCCCGCCGCCTTGAAGGCATCGGCCAGGGCGCGGCCAATACCGCTGGAGCAACCGGTGATCAAAACACGCTGCATCAAAATATCCTTAGTTGGCAAAGCTGCCTTGCAGGCGCTCGGCTCTGAATTCGAGGGTTTGCGGGCGATAACCGGCGCGCAGGGGCGGCATGGGCAGGCAGTCCTGCCAGCTTGCTCCGGGCTGCAGCTCGCCAGGCCCACGGTAGCGCGGGGCGGTATAGAGGTTGTCGGCAAGGTTGACGGTATCGCCGGGTGCATAGGCCGCGATGCGCCAGCCGAGTTCGGCCAATGGCACGGTATTGCGGTTTTGCAGCGTGAGTTGCAGCGGACGGTCTGCCGGGCACTGCACGGGGTCATAGACGATACGCAGCTCCAGACGTGCCAGTTGCTGAGCTTCACGATGATCCAGCCACGCCACCGAGACAGCCACTAGCGCCAGCCCGATCAGTGCTGCCATCGACACCGGCAAGGCTTTGGACGGGTAACGCAGCAGCAGGATCAGCCACGTGATGATCAGTAGAACGCCGATAAGCATGACGCTCGCCTCGCAGAAAATGAACACACATCCTACTTAAGCTTAGATGCCCATGGCGAGGGCGCATGTTCACTGCAACTGAGGTGGATCAGGCATGAGGGGGGTTATTCGGGAGCGTGGTCACGCAAAAACACCAGCAGGTCCGGCTTGGACTGCTCTGCGCTGAAGCGATAACCCTGATCATCGAACTGCTTGAGGTGATCGGGGTTGTTGATGCGTTCCTTGATCACAAACCGGCTCATCATGCCGCGGGCTTTTTTGGCGTAAAAGCTGATGATCTTGTGCTGACCGTTTTTCAGGTCCTTGAATTCGGTATTGATGATGCGTGCGTTCAAGGCCGGCTTTTTGACCGCCGAGAAGTACTCGTTGGACGCCAGGTTGAGCAGCACGTCATCGCCTTGCTCGGCCAGCGCTTCGTTGAGCCACTCGCTGATACGGGTGCCCCAGAAAGCATAGAGGTCCTTGCCGCGGGCATTGGCCAGCTTGGTGCCCATCTCCAGGCGATACGGCATCATCAGGTCCAGAGGGCGCAGCAGGCCGTATAGCCCCGAGAGCATGCGCAGATGGGTTTGCGCGTAGTCGAAGTCTGCCTCGTTGAAGTCCACGGCGTTGAGCCCGGTATACACGTCGCCTTTGAACGCCAGCAGGGCCTGCTTGGCATTTTCAGGGGTGAAGGCCGGGGTCCAGCTGCCGAAACGCGCTGCGTTGAGGCCTGAAAGCTTGTCGGACAAGTGCATCAGCTCGCCAATCTGTTGCGGGCTCAGCTCGCGCAGTTGTTCGATCAGTTCCTGAGAGTGGTCCAGGTATTGCGGCTGGGTGAAACGCGCAGTGGCCGGCGGCGTCTCGTAGTCGAGGGTTTTAGCGGGTGAAATCACCATCAGCATGAGGTCGTCTCCATTTAGCGTCGGGGGATTCTAGGGGGTTGAGCGGTTTGACTCCACCTATGAGCGCGATAGACCCTCTGCGTGCGGTTATAGTGCTGCCTGTTTTCACAGGGAGATTGATCCGTGCGCATTGCTCTTTTTTTGTCGGCCTGGCTGCTGTGTCAGGGGGTGGTGGCGGCGCCGAATGAGCCAGCGACGCTGGACCGCAGCACCTGGCCCGAGCAATTGATCAGCCCGGCCCTGTTCGATGTGGCCTCGCGCGCCGAAATCCTGGCTTTTGCCCATGCCTTGCTGGCCAGCGAGGCGCTGGACGACACCGCGCTCAAGCAGCGCCTGAACCTCAAATCCATCAACATCGATGCGATAGACAGCGTCCGTCAGCGAATGTGGCAGCGGCTGTTGGCCAACTACAATTTTGCCCAGCAGAGCTGCGATCAGGACGCTTCGTTTTGCTATTACGTCGACGGCATGGACAGCTTGCGCGAGCAGGCCGGCAAGTTTGAAATCGCCGATGACTCGTTTTATGTGGCCTGGGCCGGGCCGAGTCGTGAATTTCACCAGC
>JBILYW010000533.1:0-3141 GCA_044377555.1 Pseudomonas sp. | reverse complement strand
CGTCTTCGCCGTATACGTCGTAGGCCGCCAGCTGACTCAGCTCCAGGAAGGGGGAGCCGCTGTCCAGCAGGCGGTCAATGCGTTCGCGGGGCAGCAACTTGCCACGCGACGTGTGGCGCTCCTGGGCTTTGGCCCCGCCACCCTGTTGCACCTGATCGAGCAGGGTGCGCAAGGCTTCAACCTGTTTGAGCATGGCGTCGCGGTTGGTGGCGAATTCAGCCGAGCGCGGGTTGATCGTCGTATGCAAGATGGACATGCGCAGGCTCCTTAGCGAGTTTCGTTGAAGAGTTCACGACCAATCAGCATGCGTCGGATTTCGCTGGTGCCGGCGCCGATTTCATACAGCTTGGCGTCACGCAGCAGGCGTCCGGCAGGGAATTCATTGATGTAGCCATTGCCCCCCAGAATCTGGATCGCATCGAGGGCCATTTGGGTGGCGCGTTCAGCGCTGTACAGAATGACCCCGGCGGCATCCTTGCGGGTGGTTTCGCCACGCTCGCACGCCGCAGCCACGGCATACAGGTAGGCACGGCTGGCATTGAGCTGGGTGTACATGTCCGCGACCTTGCCCTGGATCAGCTGGAATTCGCCGATGCTCTGGCCGAACTGCTTGCGGTCATGGATGTAAGGGACTACCAGGTCCATGCAGGCCTGCATGATCCCGGTCGGGCCGCCGGACAGCACCACACGCTCGTAATCGAGGCCGCTCATCAGCACTTTGACCCCGGCGTTGAGGGTGCCCAGCAGGTTCTCTTCAGGGACTTCAACGTCGTCGAAAAACAGTTCGCTGGTATTCGAGCCGCGCATGCCGAGCTTGTCGAAATGCTTGCTGCGGCTGAAGCCTTTCCAGTCGCGTTCCACGATAAACGCACTGATGCCGTGGGCGTTCTTCTCAATGTCGGTTTTGGCATAGATCACGTAGGTACTGGCGTCCGGGCCGTTGGTGATCCAGGTTTTGCTGCCGTTGAGTACGAAGTGATCGCCGCGCTTGTCGGCACGCAGTTTCATGGAGACCACGTCGGAACCGGCATTCGGCTCGCTCATGGCCAGTGCGCCAACGTGTTCGCCACTGATCAGCTTGGGCAGGTACTTGAGTTTTTGTTCGTGGGTGCCGTTGCGGTTGATCTGATTGACGCAGAGGTTGGAGTGGGCGCCGTAGGAGAGGGCGACTGATGCCGAGCCGCGGCTGATTTCCTCCATCGCCACCACGTGGGCCAGGTAGCTCAGGCCGGTGCCGCCGTATTCTTCCGGGACGGTGATGCCGAGCAAACCCATGTCACCGAACTTGCGCCACATGTCGGCCGGGAACAGGTTGTCCTTGTCGATTTGCGCCGCCCGCGGCGCCAGTTCGGCGGCAACGAAGGCCTGGACCTGATCGCGCAGCATGTCGATGGTTTCGCCCAGGGCGAAGTTCAAAGTCGGGTAGCTCATGGGGCACCTTGATCGTTGTTCTTATGGAGGCGTGTACTGCGTCGCCATTGATAACCTTTACGTTAACGTAAGCTTGGCGGTCGCGACTGTCAACGACCTTTACGTTAACGTCAACTTCAGCCAGAGTGCTTGCTATTCTTCAACTTGATACGGCGCAGATGAGCGCCGTACCTATGCTCCCAAAACAATCACAAGAGGAGTTGTCATGAAGCCGCAATCCGTCCCCAGTTACAGCCAGGGTGCACAAGACAAAGCACTGCTGGCGATGACCATCGGTCAGGCTTTCGATCGGACAGCCGCGCTTTACCCCGACGGTGAGGCGCTGGTGGTGTGCCATCAACAACAACGTTACACCTGGGCGCAATTGGCCCGGGCGGTGGATTTGCATGCCAGGGCGCTGCTGGCTTTGGGCTTGCAGGTCGGTGACCGGCTCGGGGTGTGGGCGCCGAACTGTACCCAGTGGTTTATCAGCCAGTTTGCCAGCGCAAAAATCGGCGTGGTCCTGGTCAATATCAACCCTGCGTACCGGCTCTCGGAGCTGGAATACGTGCTTAAACAGTCGGGGTGTCAGTGGCTGGTCTGTGCCGGGGCGTTCAAAACCTCCAACTATCACGCCATGCTTCAGGAGCTGATCCCGCAGTTGGCCGAACAGTCGGCGGGGGTTCTGGATTGCGCGCGCTTTGCCGGGTTGCGCGGCGTTATCAGTCTCGACCCTGAGCCGCCCGCGGGCTTTCTGCCCTGGTCGCAACTTGCCACGTTGGGCGGCGAGGTGACCGATGAGCAGCTCCATGCCCGCGAAGCCTGCGTGCAGTACGATCAGCCGGTGAATATTCAGTACACCTCGGGCACCACGGGCTTTCCCAAAGGCGCGACCCTGAGCCATCACAACATTCTCAACAATGGCTATATGGTGGGTGAAAGCCTGGGGCTGACGGCCAGCGACCGGCTGGTGATCCCGGTGCCGCTCTATCACTGTTTTGGCATGGTGATGGGCAACCTGGGCTGCGTGACCCACGGCACCACGATGATTTATCCCGGTGAGGCCTTTGACCCGGGCCTCACCCTGCAAGCGGTTGCGCAAGAGCGGGCCACGGGGCTGTACGGCGTGCCGACCATGTTTATCGCCATGCTCGACCACCCGCAGCGTGCCGAGTTTGATCTGTCGGGTTTGCGTACCGGGATCATGGCCGGTGCGACGTGCCCGATCGAGGTGATGCGCCGCGTGATCAGTGAGATGCACATGGGCGAAGTGCAAATTGCTTATGGCATGACCGAAACCAGCCCGGTGTCGATCCAGACCGGTCCCGCAGACGACCTGGAACTGCGTGTTACCACTGTGGGGCGCACCCAGCCGCAACTGGAGAGCAAGCTGATCGATGCCGGGGGCAATGTCGTTGCGCGAGGTGAGATTGGCGAGCTGTGCACCCGCGGCTACAGCGTGATGCTCGGGTACTGGAACAATCCGCAGGCCACCGCTGATGCCATTGATGGTGAAGGCTGGATGCATACCGGCGATCTGGCGCAGATGGATGAGCAAGGGTATGTACGCATCGTGGGGCGCAACAAGGACATGATCATTCGCGGTGGCGAAAATATTTACCCGCGTGAGCTGGAAGAGTTCTTTTTCACCCACCCGGCGGTGGCAGACGTGCAGATTGTGGGCATACCTGACGCCAGGTACGGTGAAGAAATCGTGGCATGGATCAAGTT
>JBILYW010000532.1:0-3142 GCA_044377555.1 Pseudomonas sp. | reverse complement strand
AGGTGATATCGCGCTGGGCAAAGGTTCGGTTGCTGGTCAGCGTGACGCCATTGGCCTCAGTGCTGCTGATGTTTGAGTCATTGCGCAGCCGCCAAGCTCCCAGGTTGATGCCGTTATTGAGGCCCACCGAGTAGCTGTCGTTGTTGCCCGCCTGGGTGGTATTGCGACGACCGGTGATGTTGTAGTTGGTAAATGCGGCTGTGACGCCTTCATCCCACAGGGCCGGATCTACATAGCCCCGTGCGCTGCGCAGCATGGAGGCTTGCGGTACACCGATATTGAGGTGCTGGCGGCTGGCGTCATATTCGACGCTGCTTTGCTCAATCAGGCCGGCCAGGTCGTAGCAGCGCTCAGGCTGGGTTTCATCCAGCTTGCTGGCGTCTCGAAGCGGCTTCAGGTCCAGTCCAAGTGATTCAAAAATAGGTACTGTCAAACAGGCTTCAACTTTGCCGCTTCTTTCCTGCTGGGTAAAACTTATATCCTGACGGCCGACCAACGAGCGGTTTAAATAAATGTCGACCCGATAAGTGCCCGTTGCAACAGTGCTGCCTTTCAGGAACTCATCCAGGTCGATACCTTGCCCGCCGTTCTGCAAAAAATGAGCGCTGAACTTTGACGTGTTAATGGGTGCAGAAGTACTGGCGTAGGTGACTGTGGAAGAAGAAACAACAGTCCCCAACGCCAACGAGCGCAAAAACACACTGACTTGAATAGGCGCGTTGACACTTGCCGGTCGCGATAATTGACAAAGAAGATTGTGGTTTTCTAATGCGATTGAAACAGTCATGTAGCGCCTCGACACGGGTGTTGCGCATATACAAGTTTGTGCAATTGCCAGGTTAGGGGAGTTATGGTTCGAGAGGCTTAAGGTGTATCGGCGTGGAACTTAACGGTGTGCTGTAAAAGTTTTTAGCTCCAAAATCATTAATGCTGCCGGCCGCGAGTGTCAGGGAACTTGTGCTGGAAATTCCCGGTACGTCAAGAAGTTTGGTTTCGCCAGGTACTAGCATGAAGTTACTGATAGGGGCGCTGGTATAAGCGTTGCCCTTGATTTGAATGTCCGTCAGTGTCACGTGATAAACAGTGGGGTTTTTAATAACCAGATTGCTGCCTTCGATAGCCCAGGTTACAGCTTCGGGTGCTTCTTTCGCGGTACCGGGCAATCCGGTTGGGCGGTAGAAAAACTTGATGCGTTGACGCACGGCAAGTTGAAGAATGTTGTCGCCGTCAGCGGCTTTTGGGATTTCCTGAACACTCAGCCAAAACACCGATTCTTTATCGGTAGGCACGCCATCCCCTTTAAACAAGATTCGCAAAACCTGCCGGCTTTGAGCGGCCATATGGGCCAATGGCGGGGTGACGACAAACGGGATTGATGCTGTGGGGGCACCAGGATCGTTGCTGTCCAGCCAGGATTGAACCAGTATTTCGTCGCTGCTCAGGTTGCGCACGGTGACACTGGCTTCTTTTTTGTTCCCTTCAAATACCACTCGGGTAGAACTGAGTGTAATTGCAGCCTGTGCCTGGCTGCACACAAACAGGGTAAGCAGAATAGCTACCTTGTTTAAGTTTGGAAGTGACATATAGGCAGTCTCGAGGCGAATAGGGAAGTTAAGAGAAGACGCTGCCTCCTCTTAACGATTGCTTAGTCGTAAATGAAAGTAAAAGGCATGCTCGCATTGGCAATGCCGGCAGCCAGTGGTTGGCCATTTTTTATATAAGCGGCGCGCAGATTGAGCTTTGCAGTGGCGGCACCAGTGCCGTCAACAGTGAGTGCTGTCGTCAATCGCTCACCGGCGCCCAAGTTCAAAATCTTGTCGGTTTTATCCATCAGTGCAACGCCGACACCGGTGGCACCGCCCGTGTTGATCTTCAATAGGCGCGGGTCATCAATATCCTGGCCAGAGCCACTAACCGGGTCAAACGACATGTGGGCATTTGAAAGGCTGGTAGCGCCAGTGCAGTTAATATCCAATTGCAGTTGGGTTGTTGCCGAAGCTTGACCCGTAGAACCGTCTTCCAGATCGGCGATAGATACGATACCCATTTGCACGTTAATGTTGTTAGCCGTACTGCCAGGGGCCGTTGCGGAGCAAGTTGCGGCGGTTAGGCTGCCGGTAAAGTTAATATCTCCTGTTTTAGCCTGAGATAACGGCACAAAAGAAGCAGTGGCAATAACGCTGGAGATAATAATAATTAGCTTTTTCATTTGTAACCTTTAAAGTGTCGGGAAGTTGCGGTGGGGGCTGAGTAAGTACGCGGAGAATGATAGTTTTATGCCAGGTATATGGATGCGAGAAGTCTGCCCGTGGCGCGTAGGGCAGATCTGTAAGTTTCTGGGAAAGCGGTAGTGGCAAAGTGGGATAAGACCATATGAAAAGTAATACTTTTCCAGTCGTGAAAAAGGCCGGGCTCAGAGACCGCAGCCTGGCTGGCCTCGTCGGGTAGGGTTCTACGTCTTTAGCAGGCTTGTTTTGATAATCAATATCGCTTAATAATGAATCTCATTATCGAGTGGGCTTGGGTCATGAGTTCTGCCTTGCGTGAAGGGCCGTATCTAGAAAGCTGGCGTTGGATGAGCCGCCAAATCCGCTGCGGGTTGGCGCCGGACGAACCGCGCCTGATCGAGCATTACCTGGCTGAAGGCCGCTATCTTGCCGGCTGTACGGCCACTTCCCCGTGGATGATTGCTGTCACCACCTTCCGGCTGTTACTCGACACTGCCACCGACACCGCGTTGCCATGGCATTGGCGCACCCAGTGTCTGGACAACGCGTGGCGCCCGCTGCGTGACCTCGAAACCCAAGCTCTGTGTACCTGCCGACTCAAGCGCTGGCAAAGCTTTGCCTGGCTGCTGGCAACCTGCGAGCTCGAACCTTCAATTTCTTTAACAGAACTGGTGCAAGGATTTCCCGATGAGTAACACTCGTATTGAACGCGACAGCATGGGCGAGTTACGCGTACCTGAAGCGGCGCTGTATGGCGCCCAAACCCAGCGTGCGGTCGACAACTTCCCCATCAGTCATCAACGCATGCCGGCACAGTTTATCCGTGCCCTGATCCTGGCCAAGGCGGCCGCTGCCCAGGCTAACGTCGAGCTCAAACAGATCAGTGCCGCCCAGGGCGAAGCCATTGTCGAGGC
>JBILYW010000066.1:0-9641 GCA_044377555.1 Pseudomonas sp. | reverse complement strand
CCATGGCCGCGCATTTCGGGCAGCCACACATCAAAACCGGCTCGGGCCAGATAAGCCCCCAACCCCACACCTTTGGGCGAGTACCAGAAGCGCCGGTTGGAGAAACTGCCATGCAACAGGATGACCGGAATGCCACGCACGTCACTGGCGTCGGCCATACCCAGCCGGGTCACCACCAGCTCAACGGAAATATCCGGGCTGTTGGCGGGTTTCAAGCGATATACGTCTTCGCTCAGATCGCCCCGACGTTCAGCGCTGATCAGGGCAACGGGAAAAAGGAGACTGCTGCTTTGCATAATGCTCTTGCACAAAAAAGGGCGACTCCACACAGGAACTCGCCCTACCACTGCATATAAAGAGCAGGGGCAGCTATTGCTGCCCCGCCCTTCTCTCAACGACTCAAGCCTGAGCCTGACCTTCTGCCAGGAAGAACCAGGTTTCCAGAACGGTGTCCGGGTTCAGCGACACGCTTTCGATGCCCTGCTCCATCAGCCACAGCGCCAGGTCCGGGTGATCGGACGGGCCCTGACCGCAAATACCGATGTATTTGCCAGCCTTGTTGCACGCCTGAATGGCGTTGGACAGCAGTTTTTTGACGGCCGGGTTGCGCTCGTCAAACAGGTGCGCGATCACACCGGAGTCACGGTCCAGGCCCAGGGTCAGCTGGGTCAGGTCGTTGGAACCGATGGAGAAGCCGTCGAAGAACTCAAGGAACTCTTCCGCCAGAATCGCGTTGGACGGCAATTCGCACATCATGATGATGCGCAGGCCGTTTTCGCCACGTTTGAGGCCGTTTTCAGCCAGCAGGTCGATGACCTGGCTTGCTTCACCCAGGGTGCGAACGAACGGCACCATGATTTCAACGTTGGTGAAGCCCATCTCGTTGCGCACACGCTTGAGCGCACGGCATTCGAGTTCGAAGCAATCGCGGAAGTTTTCGCTGATGTAACGCGAAGCACCGCGGAAGCCCAGCATCGGGTTCTCTTCTTCCGGCTCGTACAGCTTGCCGCCGATCAGGTTCGCGTATTCGTTGGACTTGAAGTCCGACAGGCGCACGATCACTTTCTTCGGTGTAAACGCGCCAGCCAGAGTGCTGATGCCTTCAACCAGTTTCTCGACGTAGAAGCCAACCGGATCGCTGTAACCAGCAATGCGCTTGTCGACGCTGTCTTTGATTTCTTGTGGCAAACCGTCGTAGTTCAGCAGTGCCTTAGGGTGCACGCCGATCATGCGGTTGATGATGAATTCCAGACGGGCCAGGCCCACACCGGCGTTCGGCAACTGCGCGAAGTCAAAGGCGCGGTCCGGGTTGCCGACGTTCATCATGATCTTGAACGGCAGCTCCGGCATGGCATCCACGGAGTTTTTCTTGATATCGAAGCCCAGTTCGCCTTCGAAGATAAAACCGGTATCGCCTTCCGCACAGGAAACCGTTACACCCTGGCCGTCTTTCAACAGCTGGGTCGCGTTACCGCAACCGACCACGGCCGGGATCCCCAGCTCGCGAGCGATGATCGCCGCATGGCAGGTACGCCCGCCACGGTTGGTCACGATGGCGCTGGCGCGCTTCATCACCGGTTCCCAGTCCGGGTCGGTCATGTCCGAGACCAGTACGTCGCCCGGCTGAACCTTGTCCATTTCGGACACGTCTTTAATGATGCGAACCTTGCCCGCGCCGATGCGCTGGCCGATGGCACGTCCTTCCACCAGCACAGTGCCGGTTTCCTTGAGCAGGTAGCGCTCCATGACATTGCCCGCACTGCGGCTTTTCACGGTTTCAGGGCGGGCCTGAACGATGTACAGCTTGCCGTCATCACCGTCTTTGGCCCACTCGATGTCCATCGGGCACTTGTAGTGCTTTTCGATGATCATCGCTTGCTTGGCCAGTTCGCTGACTTCAGCGTCAGTCAGGCAGAAGCGTGCACGATCGGCTTGATCAACGTCGATAACCTTCACCGACTTGCCGGCGGAGGCTTCTTCGCCGTAGATCATCTTGATGGCTTTGCTGCCCAGGTTGCGGCGCAAAATGGCAGGGCGACCGGCTTCCAGGGTTTGCTTGTGAACGTAGAACTCGTCCGGGTTTACCGCGCCTTGTACGACGGTTTCGCCCAGGCCGTAGGCGCCGGTGATAAACACCACGTCACGGAAGCCCGACTCGGTGTCCAGAGTGAACATCACGCCAGCGGTGCCGGTTTCAGAGCGCACCATGCGCTGCACGCCTGCCGACAGGGCGACCAGTTTGTGGTCAAAGCCCTGGTGCACGCGGTAAGAAATCGCACGGTCGTTGAACAAGGAGGCAAATACCTCTTTGGCCGCACGAATCACGTTTTCAACGCCACGGATGTTCAGGAAGGTTTCTTGCTGACCGGCAAAGGAAGCGTCCGGCAGGTCTTCGGCGGTGGCCGAGGAGCGTACGGCAACAGCCATGTCCGGGTTGCCCTGGGACAAGGTAGCGAACGCAGTACGAATTTCGGCGTTGAGCTTTTCCGGGAACTCGGCTTCCATGATCCATTTACGGATCTGGGCACCGGTCTTCGCCAGCGCGTTGACGTCATCGACATCCAGCGCATCCAGCGCCGCATGGATCTGCTCGTTCAGGCCGCTCAGCTCAAGAAAATCACGATAAGCCTGGGAAGTAGTGGCAAAGCCACCGGGGACTGAAACACCAGCGCCTGCAAGATTACTGATCATCTCGCCGAGGGATGCGTTCTTGCCCCCCACATGCTCTACATCATGGACGCCGAGCTTATCGAGGGAAACTACGTACTCTACCAAGGTGATCTCTCCACTAACTGTGTTGGAAAAGCTCAGGGCGCTGGACCCTCATCATGAGGCATCGCAGCGATTGTGGCCTGGACCTGGAAAATAAGTGACACTGCCTGCCATATCGGGCGACAAAATCGCGCCTATCATATCCAAGAATCGTCACCAGCTTAAGGCCCAAGGCGCAAATGAAACGATCTGCTTTCTTTATCTCCGATGGCACCGGCATTACGGCCGAAACCCTCGGTCAAAGTTTGTTGGCACAATTCGAAAATGTGACCTTTAGCAAGTTCACACGCCCCTATATAGACAGCGTGGAAAAAGCGCGGGCAATGGTACAACAAATCGATAACGCCGCCGAAAAAGACGGATTTAGCCCGATAATCTTCGACACCATTGTCAATCAGGACATTCGCGAAATCCTCGCCACGTCCAATGGCTTCATGATCGACATCTTCTCCAGCTTCCTGGCCCCGCTGGAACAGGCGCTGGGCGAGCATTCTTCTTATACCGTCGGCAAATCCCACTCCATTGGCCATAACTCCAACTACATGGAGCGTATCGAGGCGGTGAACTTTGCCCTCGACAACGACGACGGCGCCCGCACCCATAAATACGACAAGGCCGACCTGATCCTGGTGGGCGTATCGCGCTGCGGCAAAACCCCGACCTGCCTTTATATGGCCATGCAATTCGGCATTCGCGCGGCCAACTACCCGCTGACCGATGACGACATGGAAAGCCTCAAACTGCCTGCTGCGTTGCGCGAGCACAAACACAAGCTGTTCGGCCTGACCATCGACCCCGACCGCCTGACCGCCATTCGCAACGAACGCAAACCCAACAGCCGTTACTCCAGCTACGCCCAATGCGAATTTGAAGTGCGCGAAGTCGAGCGTCTGTTCCAGCGCGAAAACATCCCGCACATCAACTCCACGCATTTCTCGGTAGAAGAAATCTCGGCCAAGATTTTGGTCGAAAAAGGCGTGGAGCGACGGTTCAAGTAACCTGCCAAAACACATGACCACTGTGGGAGCGAGCCTGCTCGCGAAGGTCGTTAACCGATGCGCTGGAGGCTTTCGCGAGCAGGCTCGCTCCCACAGGGGCTAAATCACCAGTAAATCGACAAACCGGTTAACCGGCATCGCCTCAAGCCTTGCCTGATCCTTGCACAGCGCAAAAATTTCAGTACAACGCTGGCCCACAAATCGCGTCGCCAAATTGGCCTTGAACTTGTCTTCGAGCAACGTAATCCCTTCCGCGCGGCGCCGGCGATGGCCAATTGGGTACTCCACCACCACTTGTTCCGTACTGCTGCCATCGCTGAAAAACACCTGGATCGCATTGGCGATCGAACGCTTGTCGGCCTCCAGATATTCACGGGTGTAACGCGGGTCCTCGACAATCACCATCTTCTCGCGCAGCTCATCAATGACTGGATGCGCCGCGTGGAATTCATCTTCGTATTGCTCGGCCACCAGGTTGCCAAAGATCAGCGGCACAGCAGTCATGTATTGAATGCAGTGATCACGATCCGCCGCGTTGGCCAATTTGCCCTGCTTGGAAATGATCCGAATCGCTGATTCGTGGGTTGTAATCACGATTTTGTCGATCTCGTGCAAGCGATCCCTGACCTGAGGGTGCAAGGTAACTGCCGCCTCGCAGGCCGTTTGCGCATGGAACTCGGCCGGAAAACTGATCTTGAACAGCACGTTTTCCATGACATAGGTGCCGTAGGGCTGGCTCAGGCTGAACTGGCGCTGGCCTTCAGGCTTGAGCGCCAGGTCCTTGTTGGTGTGACTGAACAGCACATCGTAAAAGCCCCACTGCGGCGCCGTGAGCACCCCCGGGATCCCCATCTCGCCACGCAGCGCAATATCCGCAAGCCGAACACCCCGGCTCGACGCATCCCCGGCCGCCCAGGACTTGCGCGACCCCGCGTTCGGCGCATGGCGATAAGTGCGCAACGCCTGCCCATCGACAAAGGCATGGGACAACGCCGACAGCAACTGCTCGCGATTGGCGCCCATCAGCTTGGCGCAGACCGCGGTTGAGGCGACTTTGACCAGCAACACATGATCCAGACCGACACGGTTGAAGGAGTTTTCCAGCGCAATAACCCCCTGAATCTCATGGGCCATGATCATGGCTTCGAGCACTGCCCTCACCGTCAGCGGCGCTTCGCCATTGGCCACGCGCTTTTGCGACAGGTGATCGGCTACCGCCAGAATGCCGCCCAGATTGTCCGAGGGATGGCCCCACTCCGCCGCCAGCCAGGTGTCGTTGTAATCCAGCCAGCGCACGATACAGCCTATGTCCCATGCAGCTTTCACCGGGTCCAGACGAAACGAAGTCCCGGGCACACGAGCGCCAAACGGCACCACGGTGCCCTCGACGAGGGGGCCCAGATGCTTGGTGCATTCCGGAAAACGCAGCGCCAGCAGGCCGCAGCCCAACGTGTCCATCAGGCAATTGCGTGCAGTGTTCAGGGCCTCGGGCGAGGTAATGGTGTACGTCAGGACATAATCGGCGATGTCCTGCAGAACCTGGTCATAGTCGGGGCGGTTGTTGAGGTCGACGTTGGCGCTCATGGGTATCTCCAAAGAGTGGGTAAGTGTCGTGGTCCATCCTCAGGGTCAGGGTCGTTGCATGGCAGGTCTGAATGCCTGCTCTGAAATACGGTTTTAACTGTGGGAGCGGGCTTGCTCGCGATGCAATCACTGCGGTTGGCCTGACAGACCGCGCCGTCTGCATCGCGAGCAAGCCCGCTCCCGCAGGTTTCAGAACGAGTCGCCCGGCACCCGCACCCAACCTTCCATCAAGACCCGCGCACTGCGGCTCATGATGGCTTTGGTCACGGTCCATTCGCCGTTAACCTGCCGGGCCTCTGCGCCGACACGCAAGGTGCCCGACGGATGCCCGAAACGCACGGCACTGCGCAATTCACCGCCAGCGGCCAGGTTGACCAGCGTGCCCGGAATCGCCGCCGCCGTGCCAATGGCCACCGCCGCGGTACCCATCATCGCGTGGTGCAACTTGCCCATCGACAAGGCCCGCACCAGCAAGTCCACATCCTGCGCTGCCACCGGCTTGCCGCTGGACGACACATAGGCCACAGGCGGTGCAACAAATGCCACCTTCGGCGTGTGCTGACGCGTGGCCGCATCTTCAAGCCTGTCGATCAAACCCATGCGCAGCGCACCGTGGGCGCGGATGGTTTCGAACATGGCCAGGGCTTTCGGATCGCCATTGATGTCGTTTTGCAGTTCGGCCCCGGTGTAGCCGATGTCCCGGGCATTGACGAAAATCGTCGGAATTCCCGCATTGATCATCGTCACATTCAAGGTGCCTACACCCGGTACGTCGAGGTCGTCCACCAGATTGCCAGTAGGGAACATCGAACCGCCTGCGCCCTCTTCATCCGCTGCCGGGCTAAGGAATTCCAGCTGTACTTCAGCCGCCGGAAAGGTCACGCCGTCGAGTTCAAAATCACCGGTTTCCTGCACCGCACCGTCGGTGATCGGCACATGGGCAATGATGGTTTTGCTGATATTGGCCTGCCAGATGCGCACCACAGCAGTACCGTTGCGCGGGATGCGAGCGGCATCGACCAGGCCGCTGCTGATGGCGAACGAACCCACGGCCGCCGACAGGTTGCCGCAGTTGCCGCTCCAGTCCACAAACGGCTTGTCGATCGATACCTGACCGAACAGATAGTCGACGTCGTGATCCGCCTGCTGGCTCTTGCTCACGATCACGGTTTTGCTGGTACTGGAAGTCGCAGCCCCCATGCCGTCGATTTGTTTTTCATACGGGTCGGGGCTGCCGATCACGCGCAACAACAAGGCATCACGGGCCGCACCCGGCTCCCGGGCTACGGCCGGCAAGTCGAGCAGGCTGAAGAACACACCCTTGCTGGTGCCGCCACGCATGTAAGTCGCAGGGATTTTGATTTGCGCTGCATAGGCCATAAAACACTGTCCTTTTAAGGCCGGGGCGCGTGGCCCCGGCGCTGTGATCACGCGGTTGCCGATTCCAGGAAGTCCTGGGCGAAGCGCTGCAACACGCCGCCCGCTTCGTAGATCGAAACTTCTTCAGCGGTATCCAGGCGGCAGGTCACCGGCACCTCGACGCGCTCGCCATTTTTACGGGTAATCACCAGTGTCAGCGTGGCACGCGGGGTGCGCTCGCCGATCACGTCATAGGTTTCACTGCCGTCGATCTGCAAGGTTTTACGGTTGGTGCCCGGCATGAATTCCAGCGGCAACACGCCCATGCCCACCAGGTTGGTGCGGTGAATACGCTCAAAACCTTCTGCGGCAATGGCCTCGACACCGGCCAGACGCACGCCCTTGGCCGCCCAGTCGCGGGACGAGCCCTGACCGTAGTCGGCGCCGGCGATGATGATCAGCGGCTGCTTGCGGTCCATATAGGTTTCGATGGCTTCCCACATGCGCATCACTTGGCCTTCCGGCTCTAGCCGGGTCAGCGAACCCTGCTTGACCTTGCCATCCTCGATCACCATTTCGTTGAACAGTTTCGGGTTGGCAAAGGTTGCACGCTGGGCAGTCAAGTGGTCGCCCCGGTGTGTCGCGTACGAGTTGAAGTCGACTTCCGGCAGGCCCATTTTCGCCAGGTATTCACCGGCGGCACTGTCGAGCATGATCGCGTTGGACGGCGACAAGTGATCGGTGGTGATGTTGTCCGGCAGCACGGCCAGCGGTCGCATGCCTTTGAGCGGACGGGCACCTGCCAGCGCGCCTTCCCAGTACGGCGGACGACGGATATAGGTGCTCTGCGGGCGCCAGTCGTACAGCGGCTCGACTTTCGGGCCGGTATCTTCGTGGATCGCGAACATCGGGATATAGACTTTGCGGAACTGCTCCGGCTTCACCGAAGCCTTGACCACTGCGTCGATTTCTTCGTCGCTCGGCCAGATGTCTTTCAGGCGGATTTCCTTACCGTCGGCATCCAGGCCCAGCACGTCTTTTTCGATATCGAAACGGATGGTGCCAGCAATGGCATAGGCCACCACCAGTGGCGGCGAAGCCAGGAACGCCTGCTTGGCGTACGGGTGAATGCGCCCGTCAAAGTTGCGGTTACCCGACAGCACGGCAGTGGCGTACAGGTCGCGGTCGATGATTTCCTGCTGAATCACCGGGTCCAGTGCACCGGACATGCCGTTGCAGGTGGTGCAGGCAAACGCCACGACACCAAAGCCCAGCTGCTCCAGTTCCTTGGTCAGCCCCGCTTCGTCCAGGTACAGGGCGACGGTTTTTGAGCCGGGTGCCAGCGATGACTTGACCCACGGCTTGCGGGTCAGCCCCAGCCGGTTGGCGTTGCGGGCCATCAAGCCTGCGGCGATCACGTTGCGCGGGTTGCTGGTGTTGGTGCAACTGGTGATGGCGGCAATAATCACGGCACCGTCGGGCATTTGTCCCGGCACGTCATCCCACTGCCCGGCAATGCCTTTGGCTGCAAGATCGCTGGTGGCCACACGGGCGTGCGGATTGCTCGGGCCGGCCATGTTGCGCACCACGGACGACAGGTCAAAGCTCAGGCCGCGCTCGTATTGCGCATTTTTAAGGCTGTCACCCCAAAGGCCAGTGAGTTTGGCGTAGCTCTCGACCAACTGCACTTGCTGGTCTTCGCGACCGGTCAGCTTGAGGTAGTCGATGGTTTGCTGGTCGATGTAGAACATCGCCGCCGTGGCGCCGTATTCCGGGGCCATGTTTGAGATGGTTGCACGGTCGCCCAGGGTCAGTGCCGCAGCACCTTCGCCGAAGAACTCCAGCCATGCACCCACGACTTTTTGCTTGCGCAGGAACTCGGTCAGTGCCAGCACCATGTCGGTGGCGGTAATGCCCGGTTGCAGCTTGCCGGTCAGCTCAACGCCGACGATTTCCGGCAGGCGCATCCACGACGCACGGCCCAGCATCACACTTTCGGCTTCAAGGCCGCCAACACCGATGGCGATCACGCCCAGCGAGTCGACGTGGGGGGTGTGGCTGTCAGTGCCCACGCAGGTATCCGGGAAGGCCACGCCATCACGGACCTGGATCACCGGAGACATTTTCTCCAGGTTGATTTGGTGCATGATGCCGTTGCCCGGCGGGATCACATCGACGTTTTTGAAGGCTTTTTTGGTCCACTCGATAAAGTGGAAACGGTCTTCGTTGCGACGGTCTTCGATGGCGCGGTTCTTCTCGAACGCCTCGGGGTCGGTACCGTCTCGCTCCACCGCCAGCGAGTGATCGACGATCAATTGGGTCGGCACCACCGGGTTGACTTGCGCCGGGTCGCCGCCTTGCAGGGCGATGGCGTCACGCAGGCCGGCCAGGTCGACCAGTGCGGTCTGGCCCAGAATGTCGTGGCACACCACACGTGCCGGGAACCATGGAAAGTCGAGATCGCGCTTGCGATCAATCAACTGGCTCAGCGAAGCATTCAGGGTTGCCGGATCACAGCGGCGTACCAGGTTTTCGGCCAGTACGCGGGAGGTGTAAGGCAGGGTGTCGTAAGCGCCGGGCTTGATCGCATCGACTGCCGCGCGGGTGTCGAAATAATCCAGCCGGGTGCCCGGTAGTGTTTTGCGAAATTCAGTATTCATTGGCGCAGGACTCGATCACGGTAGTTACAAAAGGGCAAAGGACTCATGTGGGAGCGGGCTTGCTCGCGATGCCGACGCTGGGTTTATCAGTCAAACCGCGTTGATTCCATCGCGGGCAAGCCCGCTCCCACCCTTCAGTCAGCTCTCTGCCTGCTTGATCAGCGACGTTCGATTGGCACGAACTTGCGCTGTTCTACGCCGATGTACTCGGCGCTCGGACGGATGATGCGGTTATTGGCGCGCTGCTCGAACACGTGCGCAGCCCAGC
>JBILYW010000531.1:0-3152 GCA_044377555.1 Pseudomonas sp. | reverse complement strand
AGCGGGTTGAACAGCCGGACCTGGATATTGGGATGAGCCGCAAGGGTTGCCAGAATATCGTCCAGCCCGTCACTGGCGGTGTCATCGAGCAGGATTCGCACCCGCACCCCGCGATCTGCCGCCTTGAGCAGTTCGTCTATCAACATGCGCGTACTGAGCCCGTCGTGGACGATGTAGTACTGCAAATCGATGCTGCTCTGGGCGTTGCGAATCAGCTCCGCCCGCGCCCTGAAGGCCTCACCGCTGTTGGGCAACAGGCGGAACCCCGAGCGGCCCTGATAGGGCGCGGCCTGGGCCTGGATCGAACGGCCAAAGGCCGAGTCTGCGGCCGGCAACGCCTGGGTTGACTCACGGGGTACGTCCAAGGTGACACAACCTCCCAGCGATACAGCCAAAAACAATGCACAGAGTGATTTCAACGTGTAGAGCCTCAGGGCAGCGTCACGGGGGATGATTAAACAGTTTCTGCCAACAGCTTACTGGCCGCCATCCCCACTTTGCGCACCGCATCTTCGATCTGCGGCGTAGGCTTTGCAGCGTAGTTCATGCGCAGGCAATTACGGTACTTGCCCGAGGCCGAGAAAATGCTGCCCACCGCAATCTGCACCCCTTGCTCCAGCAGCTCCCGGTTCAGGCGCAGGCTGTCAAAACCTTGCGGCAGCTCCAGCCACAGCATGAAACTGCCCTGGGGCCGGCTGGCACGGGTTCCGGGCGGAAAGTAGCGACTGATCCAGCCCAGCATCAGGTCGCGATTGCGCTGATATTGACTGCGCATTTTGCGCAGGTGCGGCTCGAAATGGCCGTTCTTCAAAAAGTCGGCAATCGCCAGTTGCGGTTGCGGCGCCGTGGAACCGGTGCTGATGTATTTCATGTGCAGCACCCGCTCCAGATAGCGCCCCGGCGCAACCCAGCCCACGCGCAAACCGGGGGCCAGGGTTTTGGAGAATGAACTGCACAGCAGGACCCGGCCATCATCATCGAAGGACTTTATCGTGCGCGGGCGAGGGTAGGTGTAGGCCAGTTCGCCGTACACATCGTCTTCGATAATGGCCACATCAAAACGCTGGGCCAGGGTCACCAGCGCCCGTTTGCGGGCCTCGGGCATGATGTAGCCCAGCGGGTTGTTGCAGCTGGGCGTGATCTGGATCGCCTTGATCGGCCACTGCTCCAGCGCCAGCTCCAGCGCTTCGAGGCTGATGCCCGTCAGCGGATCGGTGGGGATCTCCAGCGCTTTCATCCCCAGCCCTTTGAGGGTTTGCATGGCGCCATGAAAGCTCGGCGAGTCGACCGCCACGATGTCACCGGGTTCGCACACTGCGCGAATGCTGCACGACAGCGCTTCATGGCATCCCGTGGTAATCACCAGGTCCTCGGCCCCAAGCTGACAGCCCGAGTCGAGCAGCAGGCGCGCCAACTGTTCGCGCAAGCCCAGCACCCCGTAGACGTTGTCGTAATACAGGCCAGGTAAATCCAGGCGCCGGCTGATCTGCGCCAGGCTGCGTAACAGGGGCTTGATGGTCGGCGTGGTGACGTCGGGCATGCCGCGCCCCAGCTGGATCACGTCCTTTTGCGGCACGGAACGCACCAGCTCCAGCACCTGTTCCCACTGCGAAATTTCCACCGGCCGCTGGGCCGGTTTACCCATGCCGGGCAACGCCGGCAACTCACGGTCCACGGGCACAAAGTACCCGGACTTGGGCCGCGGCAAAGCCAGGCCGTTGTCCTCCAGCAACCGATACGCCTGCTGCACTGTGCTCAGGCTCACGCCATGCTCGGCGCTTAACGCCCGCACCGAAGGCAAGCGGTCGCCAGGGCGATAAAACCCCTGCTCGATGCGCGTGCCCAGCAAGTCGGCGAGGTTGACGTAAAGGGTCATGGCAGAGCTCCCGAAGGGTGGACCAGTACAGATCGAAGGGAAACAGAGGATTCAGCGCCTGAAAAGCCGAATCTGTATGCATGTAAAAGGATTTTGCTGAATCTGTCATGGTTTTCAGCACAAGGCCATCATGCTGACTCATGGGAATCGAGTCAAAAGGAGCTGTTTGATGAATGGTTTGAGTGATGTGCGCCTGACACTGCGCAGCCAGGAATTACTGGCTGAGCATGAAACCCGTCAAATCGTCAGCACCCCTGCCAGCCTTGGGCGCTGGGGCCTGTTCTGGCACCGCGCGCGCAGCCGCCGCGTGTTGCTCAACCTGGACGCACAGCAACTGCGGGACGTGGGTTTGAGTCGCGAAATGGCCCAGCGAGAAGGCTGCAAACCGTTTTGGCGTTCGTGAAGATACAGATGCCTACACAAAACTGGCTTTGTTGTGGCAGCGGGCTTGCTCGCGATGCAGGCGCCGTGGCCTTTAAGAACCCCCGCGCTGATGCCATCGCAAGCAAGCCCGCTCCCACCCGTTCGGCTTTGGGCTGTTAACCCAGCTCTTTAAGCCGATGCCAGAGCATCCCCAGCGCCAGCAGCGGCGAGCGCAGGTATTTGCCGCCGGGGAAGGTGATGTGCGGGACCTTGGCGAACAGGTCAAAGCCGTTACTGTGCTGGCCACTAATGGCCTCGGCCAGCAACTTGCCCGCCAGGTGAGTCACATTAACCCCGTGCCCTGAATACGCCTGGGCGTAATACACGTTGGGTTGATCATGCAGGCGGCCGATTTGTGGCAAGCGGTTGGCACCGATACCGATCATGCCGCCCCACTGGTAATCAATTTTCACGTCTTTGAGGTGCGGGAACACTTCGAGCATTTTGGGGCGCATATACGCCGCAATATCCTGCGGATCGCGCCCCGAGTAATGGCAGGCGCCACCAAACAGCAAGCGTCGATCCGCCGAAAGCCGGTAGTAATCCAGCGCTACACGTTGATCGCACACTGCCATGTTTTGCGGCAGCAAAGCCCGGGCCTGAGCTTCACTCAACGGCTCGGTAGCGATGATGTAACTCCCCGCAGGCAGCACTTTGCCACTGAGTTGCGGGTTGAGATCCTTGAGATAAGCGTTGCAACCCAGCACCAGGCTTTTGGCCCGCACCGAGCCCTGCGCCGTGTGTACCCGCACTTCGGGGCCATAATCTATCCGGGTCACCGCGGAATTTTCGAACAGCCTCACACCCAGTTGCGCAGCTGCCGCCGCTTCGCCCAGGGCAAGGTTGAGCGGGT
>JBILYW010000530.1:0-3158 GCA_044377555.1 Pseudomonas sp. | reverse complement strand
TCATGACATCCAGCAAGATGACGTCGTAGTGCTGGGCACGCGCCATTTGCAGCCCCATGTGCCCGTCCCGGGCGTGGTCGCAGATGATCTCGCTGACACCCAAGTACTCGATGAGTGTAATCGCCAGGTCAAGGTTGTCTTCAACTAGCAATACGTTGATGTGCATGTATTTTTCATCGCCTGTTCGAAGCTTTTTCGATGCCAGCATAAGCGTCTTGGTGCGCCCTTGTGCCTGCGTTAACCGGGCAGTAACCACCTATGTTCTATCGTCGCTTCTATCGGTTTTGAGCCCCGCCATGAGCGCTCATGCAACTGTTAGAGGGATGGGCCTGTTTTGAATTTTCAGCGGTTGATGATCGGTCCTTTCCTACGTATTGACGAGTCGCAGTTGTGTGCAGATGTTTGCGCAGCTGAGCCGTCCGGGGGCGTTGAACCTGTGTCGAGGGTGAAGCCTTGCCGGGCCTGCGCTCGCGACTGTATTTCTGGTTAAAGGATGTCGTATGCAGAATCTGTCTTCAGCCGATCGCCCCCGCTGTGCCAAGAGTTCAATCGTCTTTTTACTCGGCCTGTGCTCGCTACCGGCAGTCGCTGACGATGGGCTGCAGGCCGGCCAGCAAGCCTTGCACTTGCAACAACAGCAGCAGCGCGATCTGCAACAGTTGCAATTGGAACAGCGCCAGCGGCAGCTGCGGCGCGGTAGCTCAGATACCCTGCCGCCGTCGGCGGCTGTTCTGCCTGGCGACACCGTGAAAGATGGGCATTGCTGGCCCCTGCGCGGTACCCGCGTGGGCGGGGTCACGCTGTTCAGCAAAACCGAGCTCGATAAACGAATCGAGCCCTACGTGGCGCCGTGCATGGACGCCACCCAGATCAACCGGCTGCTGGCCGAGATCACGAGCGTGTACGTCGAAGCCGGCTACATCGCCAGCCGTCCCTACCTGATCAGCGCCCCGGCCGCCGGGCAGCCTCTGGATATTGGCATCGACGAAGGCTACATCGAAGCCATCGAACTGGCCGACCAGAGCCTGCCGGTATCATTGCGCGGGGCGTTCCCCGGCATGCTCGGCGAACCCCTGGCCCTGCGAGACCTCGAACAAGGCCTGGACCAGCTCAATCGCTTGCGCTCCCTGGACCTCACCGCAGACATCGAGCCTGGCAGCGAGCCCGGCGCCTCGCGGATCATCTTGCGCTCGCGCAGCACCGCCTCGCCCTGGAGCCTTGGCCTGGGGCTGGATAACCTGGGCAGCGCCGGCACCGGACGCGAGCGCAACTTTTTCAGCCTGAGCCTGGACAGCCCGTTGCAGCTCAACGACTCGCTCACCCTGAGCATGAGCGACACCCTCAACCACGGCCCGCGCTACAGCCGCAGCAATAGCCTGTTTTATTCCATTCCCTACGGTTACTGGACTTACAGCCTGTTCGCCAGCCATACCGAATACCGTTCGCCGTTCAAGCTGCGCAACACCACCCTCTATAACAGTGGCCGCACCGATCAGGTCAGCGTGCGCACCGACCGCGTGTTGTGGCGCAATCAGGGCCATCAACTGAGCGCCAACCTGCAACTGTCCTACAAGGATGTCGACAGCTATCTGCAAAAGGCCCGCCTGGGCGTCCAGAGCCCGACCCTGACCGTGGCAGAAGCCGGCCTGAATCTGTTTTGGCTCAACAGCGCGGTGTGGAACCTGGATGTCAATTACGCCCAGGGCCTGACCTGGTTCGGCGCCGATCGCGACGCCGATCAAGTGCAAAAAAACCGGCCCCAGGCGCAGTTCCGCAGGTACCGCGCCAACCTCACCCAATGGCGCAATGGTCAGCTCAACGGCCAGCCGTGGCAGTGGCAAAGCCAGCTGTCGACGCAGTACAGCCCCGACTCATTGCCTGCCCTCGAACAACTGCTGGCCACCGACGATTCAGCGGTGCGCGGCTATCGCGAAAACAGCGCCAGCGGTGCTATCGGCGCGATCTGGCGCAACACCCTGCGCTTGCCGCTCAACAGCGACCTGGCGGTCAAGATCACGCCGCGCCTGGGCCTGGACAACGGCTGGGTCAAACGTGAACACGGCGCCCAGGGCCAACGCCTGAGCAGTGCCATCGCGGGGCTCAACCTGAGCTGGCAGAACCTGCAGCTGGACTTCGATTACCAACACAACCTGAACACCCCCAAGGGGTTTGGTCAGGAGCCGGTGGTCTGGCTGACGCGCCTGAACTTGCAGATATGAACCGGTCCCGACTTTCCTGAAATAAATGATGTACCTGACCACAACCATCGTGTTGCACCGCCCCATGTACTTCGCGGATCTGCCAACACAAAGAGAGGTTTTTATGCCTTACAACACGTCCTATTTTCACCTTTCCCCACGCGGCAGGCTGCGCTGGACCATCGCCAGCCTCCTTCTGGTGCCTCAACTGGTATTGGCCGGCCGCTTGACGGCCGTCGAAGGGCCTGGCGGTACCCCGCAATTACTGAACCAGGGCGGCGTGCCCATCGTTAATATCGTCGCGCCCAATGCCGGCGGCCTGTCCCATAACCAGTTCCTCGACTACAACGTCGACCGCCAGGGCGTTGTCCTGAACAACGGCTTGCAGGCCGGGCAATCCCAGCTCGCCGGGCATCTGGCGGCCAACCCGCAGTTTCAGGGCCAGGCGGCGAGCGTGATCCTCAACGAAGTGATCAGCCGCAACGCCTCGGCCCTCAACGGCGCCCAGGAAATATTCGGCCGGGCGGCGGATTACGTGCTGGCCAACCCGAACGGGATTTCGGTCAACGGCGCCAGCTTTATCAACACCCCCAACGCCAACCTGGTGGTGGGCCGCCCCGAGCTCAGTGACGGCAAGCTGCAGGCCCTGAACACCCGCGATGCCCGGGGGCAACTGACGGTACAAGGCACGGGCCTGAAAAACAGCGGCGGCTCGATCAACCTGATCGCCCCGCGCATCGACAGCCAGGGCCGCCTCGACGCCCGAGATCAACTGAACCTTACCGTCGGCCGCAATCAGGTCGACTTCGCCAGTGGCAAAGTGCGCAAGGTCTACTCCGCCAGCAAGACCCAGAGAATCGACGCCAACCTGTTCGGCGCGATGCAGGCCGGTCGCATCAACATCATCAGCACCGCCGAAGGCGCCGGTGTGCGGGTAGGTGCGGTGCAGGTGTCAGGCCG
>JBILYW010000529.1:0-3159 GCA_044377555.1 Pseudomonas sp. | reverse complement strand
GCCAGGGTCTTGATCTGCGCCTGTTGCCCGGTCCAGCCGGTACGGGCACTGGGTGGCGCGGCCGCCCCGCTTTCTACAATGGTTTCGACCAGGGTGTTCCAGACGCCACACTCGCCACACTGCCCGGCCCACTTGGGAAAGGTTGCGCCGCACTCGGTGCAGCCGTAAATGCGCTTGGGCTTGGCCATCTGAACTCCACGGAAAAACCGCGATGATAGCCCACCCGGCCGTGATCAGCGCGACACTGGCATGCGGATTTCGCCATTGGCCAGCCGAGCGGCACTGTTACCCGATGCATCTTCGGCATTCAGGTCCGCGCCTTTGCCGGACAAGTCATTGAGCAACTCGACCCGCTTGAACAGGCCCGCGTACATCGCTGCAGTTTGCCCCGCGCCGTTACGCTGGTCGGGGTTGCAGTCGGTGGCGAGCAAACGGCGGGCGATCATGAGTTCGCCCTTGAAAATGGCGCCCATCAGGGCGGTGTTGCCGCGGTGGTCTTGCACACAGGCATTGGCGCCGGCCTTGAGCAAATGCTCAACCGCCTCGCCCTGACCGTTGTAGGCCGCAAGGATTAACGCGGTATAGCCTTTGTTGTCCTGGATATCGAGCCCGTAGTGCGACTCGATAAAGGTATCGAGCATCGCCACGTCACCGCGACGGGCGGCGTCGAAATAATGATTCTGGAGCTGTGTTTGCACATCCGGCTCTTCGGCGAGACAGGTGCCGCTGGCAAGCAGCAAGGCCAGGGAAATAAACATACGCATTGTGGATAACCTGCAATTGCTCGCTTGAATCAAAAGCCCCTCACCCGGGCCCTTTCCTGAAGGGAGAAGGCCCGGGTGAAGGCCGGAGGTTAATCCACCAGTTTCGAAGCCAGTGCCTTGACCCGCGCCAGGTCACCCTTGGCCACTTTGGTCACGCCTGTGCCGTACTCTGGATCGGCCTTGTAGAGGAACGACAGGATGATGTGCTTGCTTTCATCGTCTGTTGTCGCCAGTGAGCCACCGAAGTTTTCAATCAGGTCCTGACGCTCTTTCTTGCTGAATGAGCGGTACAAATCACCGGCCTGCTTAAAGTTCTGCTCACGCTGAATCTTCGCCTGCTGGGTGCTGCCCGACAGCGGCGTTTCGATGTAGCGCGCGGCTTGCGGCTCTTCACGCGGCATCAAGCGGCTCGGCTGGTAGTTCACACCACTGCTGGTGTGGCCGATGTTCATCGCACCGTCCTGATTGCCATTGTTCACCGCAACACGCGGCGCGTTGATCGGCAATTGCAGGGCGTTGGCACCCAGGCGGTACATCTGGGTATCGGCATACGAGAACACCCGACCTTGCAGCAAGCGATCTTCGGACGGCTCGATACCCGGTACCAGGTTGGCCGGGGCCATGGCGACCTGCTCGGTTTCCTGGAAGACGTTGGCCGGATTGCGGTTCAGGACCATTTGCCCGACTTTGCGCTCAGGCACGCCCGGCCAGATTTTGGTGGCGTCCAGCGGGTCAAAATCAAACGACTTCAGGTCTTCAGGCTTGAGCACTTGCACATACAGGTCCCACTTGGGGAAATCGCCCTTGTTGATGTGAGTGACCAGATCGTTAGTCATGTGGCTGTAGTCCTGGCCCTGAACCTGAGTCACTTGTTTCGGGTCAAGGTTGTGCAGCCCCTGAAGGCTCTTCCAGTGGAACTTCACATAACGTACATCGCCCTTGGCATTTACCAGTTTGTAGGCGTGTACGCCGTTACCGTCCATCTCGCGGTAGCTGGCCGGGGTACCTGCGTTGGAGTACAGCTCGGTCAAGGTGCGCGTGGCTTCCGGCACGTGGGAGAAGAAGTCGAACCGGCGCGAGTCGTCGTCAAGGTTGGTACGCGGATCGGGTTTGAACGCGTGAACCATGTCCGGGAACTTGATCGCGTCACGAATAAAGAACGTCGGGAAGTTGTTGCCCACCAGGTCCCAGTTACCGTCAGCGGTGTAGAACTTGGTGGCAAAGCCGCGCGGGTCACGCAGGGTTTCTGGCGAATGGGTGCCATGCACCACGGCCGAAAACCGCACAAATACCGGGGTGGTTTCGCCTGCAGCGAACACACGGGCTTTGGTCAGGTCGCTCAGGTCATTGGTGGCGGTAAACGTGCCGTGCGCACCGGTACCGCGAGCATGCACGACCCGCTCCGGAATACGCTCACGGTCAAAACGCTGAAGCTTTTGCAGCAACTGCACGTCCTGCAACAAGACCGGGCCGTTGGCCCCTGCCGTCTGAGAGTTCTGGTTATCACCGACAGCCGCACCGTTATCGCGGGTCAGGGTTGCGGCGTGGACCGAAACCGAAAGCAGGCTGGCGCTTAAAACACACAGCAGGCGGCGCTGTGAAGCCAGGCCGAAGCCCAGGGAGGTGGTCATGCGTATGTCCTCTGGTTATTGGATGCGCGTAGCAGCGCTGACCAGAGGCTAGAGGCCTGCGGGGCAAACTCTAAATAGAAAGGTCTCAAGCCGGCCATTGAAAAAAAGGTCTGGCATTGGGGTAATCAATCGCGTATTTGGCGCCACTTGCAGGGCAGTAGAAAACTTATGGTCATTGATCAGGTCGATTACTGAACATATGCAAACAGCGGCGCAGGCATGATCTGCCATGCTGAATTACACTGCACCCACCAACCTCATCTGTAACAAGGAATATCCAATGGGCGTGATAAGTGAGTTCAAGGCCTTCGCGGTCAAAGGGAACGTGGTCGATATGGCCGTCGGTATCATCATCGGCGCGGCATTTGGCAAAATCGTTTCGTCCTTTGTGGGTGACGTTGTCATGCCACCGCTTGGGTTGTTGATTGGCGGTGTGGACTTCAGTGACCTGGCCATTACGCTTAAAGCGGCCGTTGGCGATGCGCCAGCTGTGGTCGTGGCCTACGGTAAATTCATCCAGAGCGTGATCGATTTCGTCATCGTCGCGTTTGCCATTTTTATGGGTGTAAAGGCAATCAACCGTCTCAAGCGTGAAGAGGCCGTCGCCCCGAGTGCTCCGCCACTGCCGTCCAAAGAAGAAGAACTTTTGGGCGAAATCCGCGACCTGCTCAAAGTGCAAAACAACCGGCCATAATTGTCCGGCATAAATAACGGCGCCCCAGGGCGCCGTTATTTATTCTATGCCGCACGACATACAAAACTCA
>JBILYW010000528.1:0-3170 GCA_044377555.1 Pseudomonas sp. | reverse complement strand
ACAAAGGGGATAAATCGATAGTCCTAGCGCCTTGGATGGCAAAGCGCATGAGGACCAGATGACGCGAGGGGTATTACTTTTTGCCCAGCGTGATCTGCTTGGACGGGCCAAAAGTCTGGCCGCTGACGCCTTTTTTGATTTCCTGAATTTCGCCGCCGGATTTCAAGAATGCTTCAATTTGAGCATTGATTGAGGCGCTGGTTTCAACAGCGGGAGCTGGCTTGGCTTTGCTGGCGGATGCTTTTACACGCATGGCGGCTATTGTCCTGTAGAAAATAACTTGGCCAGCGATAGTACCTGAAATACTTGACAATTGCTTGTTAAATATCTTCGTAAAATAAAGACGGTGTTCTGTGGTCGGTGATAAACAATCGTGTAATTGTCGGCTAACTCGCTGTTTTAATTCATAACAGAGGAGGGTTTTTAATCGTGTTCAGGCGCTGCTCGCTGGATTTTCAGCCCCTTGCCGGCTGACGAGTGGCACCCGGGGTGCGCTATAAAATCCAGACAAATCAAACCTTTCGCAGATTTTTTGGATGCCGGGCTGCGGCGCTCCAATTCGCCCCCCTAAACTCGGGTAGAATGCCGCCTACGTAATGAGGGTATTGGACATGGCTTTAATCGGTCGCTACAACAGTTTGCAAGTGGTTAAACATACGAGTTTTGGTTTGTATTTGGACGGCGGGGCAGACGGCGAAATCCTGTTGCCCAATCGTTATATTCCAAAAGATATTCCCAGCGAAGATGAAGACTGGCTCAACGTCTTTGTTTATTTGGACAGTGAAGACAAATTACTTGCCACCACTGAAAAACCAAAAGTTCAGGTCGGTGAGTTCGCCAGTCTTAAAGTGGTAGAAGTTAATAGCATCGGTGTGTTCCTTGATTGGGGCCTGCCGAAAGATTTGCTGTTGCCGTATTCCGAAGAAAAACGCCAGATGACCGCCGGCGAATATGTCGTGGTGCACGTTTACCTCGACAAGCACACGCGTCGTATCACCGCGACTGCGCGTCTTGACCGTTATCTGGACAAAACCCCGGCCAATTACCAGGTTGGCCAGGAAGTTGATCTGTTGGTGGCCGAAGCCACGGACATGGGCTTCAAGGCCGTGATCAACAACAAGCACTGGGGCTTGATCCACAAGAATGAAATCTTCAAGTTCATGCGTGCGGGCAAGCAAGAGAAAGGCTTCATCAAGGAAGTTCGCGCAGACGGCAAGATCAGCCTGAGCCTGCAGCCGGTCGGCCAGGAAGCCGCCAGCAGCCTGAACTCGAAAATCCTGAGCAAGTTGCGTGACAACAGCGGCGTGCTGCCGGTCAGCGACAAAAGCGCGCCTGAAGTGATCAGTAACCTGTTCGGCGTCAGCAAGGGCAATTTCAAAAAGGCCATTGGCGCGCTGTACAAGGAAGGCAAGATTGCAATCCACGCAGATCGTATCGAACTGATCTGAGCCAAAGCCAAGGGGGCTGGCGACATGAGAAAAGCAGTGTGGGCGTATATCGGTGCGTTGATGGCTTTTCTGGTGCTCGACGGCCTGTGGCTGGGCGTGCTCATGAGCTCTACCTATAAAGAGCTGCTGGGTTCGCTGATGCTGGAGCAACCCAAGTGGGGGCCCGCCATCGTGTTCTATCTGTTGTACGTGCTGGGCGTGGTGTTCTTTGTCGTGATGCCGGCCCTGGCCCGTGGCAGCGCGCGAAGAGCAGCCTTGACCGGCGCGTTTTTCGGATTGGTGGCCTATGGCACCTACGACATGACCAACTGGGCGACGCTGCAAGGCTGGTCTGCCCAGTTGGCGTTGATGGACATGGCGTGGGGCGGGTTATTGACCTGTCTTGCAGCCTTGTCGGGTTATTGGGCGGCACGCAAGCTGGCGTCCTGACTCCTTTCGGCAACAGGTTACATACTGCGCTGTATCTGGCCTTTCCCGGGCGTAGCTTTTTAGGTGGTCTATGAGTATTTCGCGGCGAGCAACGGATGCTTTCGCTCTGCAAGTCATGCTGGGCCTGTGCCTGATCTGGGGTGTGCAACAGGTGATAATCAAAATCGCGGCGCCGGACATCGCACCCGTGATGCAGGCGGCCGCGCGCTCCGGCATCTCGGCGCTGCTGGTGGGGCTGTTGATTTGCTGGAAAGGCGGCTGGAACCAGGTGCCCGCCACTTGGCGCGGTGGCTTGCTGGCCGGTAGCCTGTTCGGCCTGGAGTTCTTCTTTATCTCCGAAGGGCTGCAACTGACCAGTGCCGCGCATATGTCGGTATTCCTTTATACCGCACCGATTTTCACCGCTCTGGGGATTAACTGGTTATTGCCCAGCGAGCGCTTGCGGCCGTTGCAATGGCTGGGGATTTTCCTCGCGTTTGCAGGGATCGCCTTCTCCTTTGCCGGCGGTATGTCGTTTGCAGACATGGATCGCAATATGCTGCTGGGCGATGCCTACGGGATTCTGGCCGGCATGGCCTGGGGTGCGACCACGGTAGTGGTGCGCGGCTCCAGGCTGTCCGAAGCGCCGGTGACGCTGACTTTGTTCTATCAACTGATTGTCGGTTTCGTCGGTTTGCTGGTAATCGCTGCGGCCAGCGGCCAGATCACCCATGTCAGCCTGACCAGCGTCGCAGTGGCCAGTGTGCTGTTCCAGGGGCTGGTGGTGTCGTTCTTCAGCTACCTGGTGTGGTTCTGGCTGCTCAAGCGCTACCTGGCCTCCAACCTGGCGGTGTTCTCGTTCATGACGCCGCTGTTCGGCGTGACGTTCGGTGTGCTGGTGCTGCACGAGCCCTTGAGCATCAATTTTGTGGTGGGCGCAATTTTCGTGCTGCTGGGCATCACGTTTGTCAGTGCGGAGCAGTGGGTGCGTCGCAAAGTACGCGCTCTGCTGGGCAGTTGACCGACTGCCAGGCCAGCACGCCTGCCAGCAGCAACCCGCTGGCAGCAATGACCAGCGCCGGTTGCAGCCCACCACTGAAATGACTGCTGAGCGCTGCCAGCAACGGCCCGCACAGCTGGCCCACGGCGAAGCAGGCGGTCAACAAGGCAGCGTTGCGGGCCGTCGCATGGGGCGCCAGGTCCCGTGAGCGTTGCATGACCAGCGGCATGCAGGCCAAAAACGGTGTGCCGCACAGGATGACGCCCAGTGCCAGCCCGGTACTGCTCGGCAACAGGCACGCCAGCACGCCAAGG
>JBILYW010000065.1:0-9719 GCA_044377555.1 Pseudomonas sp. | reverse complement strand
TGAGAAGCTTGTCGGGGAAGGCCTTGCCCTTGCGATATTGAAAGGCAAAACCGGGCAGCAGGATGCGGTCCAGAAACCCTTTGAGCAGCGCCGGGATCCCGCCCCACCAAATTGGATAGACCCACACCATATGCTCGGCCCAGGTGATATCGGCCTGGGCGTCGAGCAGGTCTGGCTCCAGGGCCTGGATTTGTTTGTAGCCTTCACGCAGTACCGGGTCGAAGCGCAAGGCACCCAAACGCACTACGCGTACATCATGGCCGGCCGCGACGGCTGCCTCGATATAGCTGTCTGCCAGTGCGCTACAGAAACTGTCAGTGCAGGGGTGACCCAGAATCACCAGTACTCGCTTGCTCATCATGACACCAACCTGAAAGGGGGCCTTTGAGGGTAGGGTCTGCCCCGTAGGGGAGAGTCAAGCGAGGGACGGGGCGATTACTCGCTGTCGACCAGCAACTCGGACAGGGCGTCCGGCTGGCTCTTGAAGGCCTTGGCAAACACATCGCGGTTTTTCGCCATGTAGATACCGGCTTCTTCGACTTGCTGTTCGCTCAGTGACGGCACAGCCTTTTGCAACACTTCAGCCAGCAATTCGGCCAGCTCCAGCATTTTGTCATGACGGTCAGCTTCGGCTTTATCCATGAACAAACGCTCCAGATCTCGGCTGCTGCGGTATACCACTTCGACGGCCATTTACCACCTCATATGCCTTCACGTAAATTATCTAGCGATTACTGTATTTATATACAGCGAAAAGGATAAGCCAATCACCAGGATTTGAATAGCGGCTTTTTTACTCTAGCTGCAAATGGAGCGCTATTGAGGTGCGAGCGGGGCATGCGAGGTGTCTAATAGCCGCTGGCCACCTTCTCACCAGAAGAGACTGGCCTTTTTTCTGCATGTAAAAAGCGTCATGTGTATCGCGGATGATCCGTTCGAGTCGATTCAAGGAGCTGCATCGTGAGAGTTAACAAAGCTGAAAAGCTACGTCGCCAGGTTCATGAACTGGCCGAGTCGATGGGCAATCTGTTCGTTGAGACCTTCCACTACATGGCGTTGTTCGCCATTGGTGCGGTCACTGCCTGGGCGGCGGTGATGGAATTTCTGGGGATGGTGGAGAAGGGCAACATCACCATTGATGACATTTTGCTGCTGTTCATCTACCTCGAACTGGGCGCCATGGTCGGGATTTACTTCAAGACCAACCATATGCCGGTACGGTTCCTGATTTACGTGGCGATCACGGCGCTGACCCGCTTGCTGATTTCCAACGTGTCACATCACAACCCGCCGGACATGGGCGTTGTGTACCTGACCGGGGCGATTCTGTTGCTGGCGTTTGCGATCCTGGTGGTGCGCTATGCATCCTCGCAGTTCCCGTCGGTGAAGATCGAGAACCCGCATCGCAAGACCGGTGCCGGCTCCGGTGAACACCCTGAGGTGGAGAAGGGCGAGCTGTAACCGCAACGACATGAAAAAGGGCGGGCTTACCGAAGTAAGTCCGCCCTTTTTTGTGCGTCCTGAACGCTGAATCAGCTATTGAGTTCGAGTTCTTTTTCTTTCTCCAAAAACTCTTCTTCCAGCAGGGCGTCAGCACTCTGCTTTGGCTCTTTCTCCTCAAACCCTTCCGGGGCGAGGGTCACTGTACGTTTGCCACGCAGCTTGCCGAACAAGTGTTCCAGAGCGTGCTCCAGTTTTTCAGCGGCACCCTCCACGGCTTGTGTCAGCGAATCAGCGTCGTGGGACACGAGAATCGGCTGGTGTCCTTTAGGTCGAGCCTCCATTTTGCAGCGTTTGTCTTTAGGACCAGACTTGCCACCATTTTCATCGCTGAGATGAACTTCGACCCGGGTCAAAAATTCCAAATGGCGTTCGAGCGTTACTTCAACAGTAGCGGTAACCCAGTCTTGGGTGCGTTTGTCACTGTCGATGTGTTTATCGGAAAAGACGTGAGTAAGCATAGTTCTTCCCTTATATAAGCGTGCTCGTGTGAGGTCTGACGGCCTCGAGTACCCAAAGGTTCATCGTCATCGCTCAGTTACAGTGTTTGGGCCGATGACGAAATATTTCAAGCACTATTTTCAGGAAGTCTCACGCGCTGTGACTGGCGTCAGTCTTTGGCTGTAAGAAAAGCCCGCATGGGCGGGCTTTGGTTGATTTATATCAAAATGCGACAGATGTCTGGACGTAAAGCGTGCGCGGTTCGCCCACGTATTTGCCCTTGTTGTTATCGTCAAACGAGCGGGTGTAGTACTCGTGATTGAGGATGTTTTTGACCCCCACGGCCACGTTCAGATCAGACAGCTGGTGGCCGAAGTCATAGCCCACACGGCTGTTGAACACCATGTAACCGGGGATTAAACCGGTGCTGCCATCAGCGCTTTCGGCGCGGGTGTTGGCGTTGTCGGCAAACTGGTTGCTCTGGAAGGTGCTGTCCAGGTTGGCTTTCCACGGACCCTCGGTGTATCCCACCCCGATGCTGCCCTTGTTTTTCGAGGAGAACGGTACACGATTGCCTTTGTTCGGCCCATCTTCGCGGATGGTCGCGTCAACATAGGCATAGCTGGCGTACACGTCGAAACCGGCCAGTGCCGGGCTCAAGCCATCCAGCGCATAGTTGACGCTGGCCTCGATCCCTTGATGACGTGTTTTACCCCGTGCGATCACGGTGTCGGTGGTCTGGTTGCTGTCGTACTGGTTGTTGAAGTTGATCAAAAATGCGCCGATCTCCGCGCGCAGGTTGCCATTGTCGTAGCGCGTACCGAGTTCCCAGGTACGGGCTTTCTCGGGTTTGACTTCGCCGCCGGTGACACGGTTGGGCATCTGGCTGTATTGCACGCTGCCGAACGAACCTTCGGTGTTGGCATAGATATTCCAGCTGTCCGTCACGTGGTACATCACGTTCAGCGCCGGCAGCGGGGTGTTGTAGTCGCCCTTGTATTTGACGTGGGTCAGCAGGTTGGTTTGCTGTTGCTCGATCATCTCGTAGCGAATGCCGGGGGTGAATGTCCATTTGCCGATGTCGATCTTGTCATCGATAAAGAACGCATGGGCTTCGGTGGCACCGCGGGTGTCGCGGTCATTGCGGCTGTCGGTGGTGGGCAGCTGGTTGGCGGCAATGGGCGTGCGATAGCGCAGCTCGTGGCCGGCTTCGCTGATGTAGCGATATCCTGCGCCCACTTCGTGGCTGCTGCTGCCCAGGTCAAAGCCCTGGGCTATGCGGGTTTCGATCCCGCGTACCCAGTATTCCCGTGGCGACAGCGAGAGGAAGGTGCCCTGGTCCAGATAACCGCTGCGCAGGGTTTTGGTGAAGAAGCTGTTGACCGTGAATTCGCGGCGGTCTTGCTGGTAGCGATAGCCGAAGTTGACCAGGGTGCGACGGCCCCAGAACTTGTCGCTCGGGCGCGTCGACTGGTACGGATCAGCTTTGTAGGCCGCGGTGCTCAGGCCGCCGGGCATATCGGCTTCGCCATCGTAGTACTGGGCCATGGCGTGCACGCTGTTGGCTTCGTCGATCTGGTAGTTGCCCTTGAGGATCAAGTCGTCGATGCGCGTGTCGCTGTGCTCGCGCCAGTCGCCGCCGCGGGTGCCGGAGTACAGCAAGGCGCCACCCAGGCCATTGTCGTTGGTGCCACCGGCCAGCAGGTTGGCGGTTTTCTTGAAGCCATCCTGGGTGGATGACGGGCTGGTCTCGGTCTGGAAACCGGCCTTGACGGTAGGTTCATCAGGAATAGCGCGAGTCACGAAGTTGACGATACCGCCGACGTTTTGCGGGCCATAACGCACGGCACCGCCACCGCGCACCACGTCAACCGCGTCCATGTTGCCCATGCTGATCGGGGCAAACGACAGCTGCGGCTGGCCGTAGGGGGCGAAGGGTACCGGGATGCCGTCCATCAACACGGTGGAGCGGGTAGCCAGCCGTGGGTTTAGCCCGCGAATGCCGAAGTTGAGCGCCATGTCGTGACTGCCGGTGCCGTTGTTTTCCGGGGCGTTGACGCCGGGGATGCGATTGAGCACCTCACGGGCGCTGGTGGCGCCCTGACGCTCGAACGCTTCGCGGCGGATCACGTCGCGGGCACCGGGGTGTTCAAATACATCGGTTTGCGCCGCGTCGCCCAGCCAGTCGCCGACCACGCTGGATGCGCCCAGTTCTATGCTCGCAGGCGCTGCAGAGGCGGTTACGGGTTGCAGACTGAACGCGCCCAGCCCCTCGGCGCGGGCTTGCAGCCCTGTGCCTTCCAGCAACGCCTGCAGGCCTTGTTCGGGCTCGTAAGTGCCTTCCAGGCCCTTGCTCTGAATGCCGCTGGCGGTGGTGGAGCTGAACGAAATCAGCACCCCGGCTTCACGACCGAACTGGTTCAGGGCGTTTTCCAGTGAGGCGGGGGCGATGTGATAAGCCTTGGCATCGGCCAAGGCCATCGGCAGAACGCTAAAACTCAAACTGGCACCCAGCAGCAAGCGGGCTAAAGAGGTGAGACGAAAAGGCTGAACAGGCATGAACGAATCCTGGAAAGGTAATAATCGAAGTGGCTTACCTCCTCTGTCACGCCAGATTCGAAAACAGCTCACATTTTTTGAAATTGATGCGGACCCCTTGTGGGAGCGGGGTCATGGTGTGAGTCAGGCTTTCGCTTCGACCGTCACCCAATACCGGGTAAAGCGCTTGACCCGCACCGGCAGGCTGACTTGCAGCAGGTCCAGAACCCGCTCGCTGTCGTCCACCGGATAGGTGCCGGAGATCAGCAGGTCGGCCACTGTTGGATCGCAGTTGAGCCGGCCGCGGCGATAGCGTCCCAGTTCAGCCAAGAAGTCCTCGAGGCGCATGTGGGCGGCCACCAGCATGCCGTCGGTCCAGGCGCCGCTGCCCGCATCCAGCGGCCGCGGGGTGCTCCAGCCCTGGCGGTCAAAGCTCAGTTGCTGACGGGGTTGCACCCATAGCGCTGGCCCTGGATGGGCGGCCGGGGTGAGTTCAACCCGGCCATCAAACACGGCGAGTTCGGTGCGGTCGCCGAATTGGCGCACATTCAGGCGTGCGGCCTGGGGTTGCAATGCGCCGTGGGCGGTCAGTACCTGCAAGGGGCGGGCATCCCGGGCGCTGGTCAGCTGCATCTCGCCTTCGAGCAGGCGAATGACCCGGTGCTGCGCATCAAAACGTACGTCCACCGAACTGCCGGTGTTGAGATGAATCTGGCTGCCATCGTGCAATTGCAGCCTGCGCCGTTGCCCCACCGGGGTGCTGAAGTCTGCCAGCAGCGGGGCGATGGGCAATCGGTCGCGCAAGCCATAGGTCAGCGCCGATCCTGCGCCCAACAGCAACAACAGTTTCAGGGCCTGACGCCGGCTGCTGCTTTGGGGGGCATTCAAGGCCGCGTGGGCCAGTGGCGATGACAAGTTGCGCAAACGCTGGTTGACCCGCTGGATATGCTCCCACGCCCGCTGATGTTCGCCATGGGCCTGCAGCCATTGTTCCCAGGCTTGCTGGCGCTGGGGGGCGAGGGCGCCGCCCTGCATTTCGATCAGCCAGCTCACCGCTTGCCCGGCAACATCCGAACCGATGTCGGGCGGGTTGTTGAACGCGCCGCTCACAGGGCGAAGTAGCAGCGCAGGGCTGCCTTGCTCAAATGACGTTTGACCGTGGCAATCGAAATGCCCAGTCGGGCACCGATCTGGGCATGGCTCAGGCCATCGACCTGGGCCAGCAGAAAGGCCCGCTTGACCGGGGAGGGCAGGCCGTCGAGCAACTGATCCAGCTCCATCAGGGTTTGCAGGATGATCGCCCGTTCTTCTTCGCTGGGTGCGAGTTGCTCGGGCATCTCGGCCAGTGCCAGCAGATAGGCGCGCTCCAGATCCTGGCGACGGTAGTGATTGAACAGCACGCGCTTGGCGACGACGGTCAAGAACGCCCGGGGCTCGGCCAGGGAGGGCGTTTCACGGGCGGTCAGCAGCCGCATGAAAGTGTCCTGGGCCAGGTCGGCGGCACTTTGCGGGCAGCCCAGCTTGCGCCGCAACCAGCCCGTGAGCCAGCTGTGGTGGTCCTGATAGAGGACCTCGACGGTGTTTGACTGCGGCAACGACCACTCCAGCTGCATTGAAAACGCGTTAGAGAACAAGAATTGTTCGCATTGTATGGGTGGCTGATTGCATTGAGCAATCACCGCTTATCAATGACATGGACACAGCCCGACATATGTTTTTGCATATGAGAATATTTATCATTAGTATCGCTTTCCTTTCTGACCTGCGCCCCGATGTCCATGACCCCTCCCGAACTCAAGGATGGCCCCAGCAATGAATCGCGCCATGGACGAGCGCATTTTCTGCAGGTGTTTTTGTCCCAGCGTCCGCAAATGGAAGCGCTGGTGAGCCGCCGCGTGGGGTGCCGGGCCACTGCTGCCGATCTGGTTCAGGACTTGTTCCTGCGGTTTTGGCGCCGGCCTCTGGTGCAGGTTGAAGAACTCAGCACCTACCTGCTGCGTTGTGCGGGCAACATCGCCATTGACCATTTGCGCAGCGAAGGCACCCGCGAGCGGATCAGCCATCAGTGGCAGCCCTTGGCGGATACCAAAAGCTGCGAGCCCCAGGCGGCGCTGGAAGCAGGCAACGATTTACGCCAGGTCGAGGCGGCCTTGCGCAGCCTGCCCGAGCGCACGCGGCATATTTTTTTGCTCAACCGGATTCACGGTCGCACCTATGCCGACATCGCCAAGGTCATGGGCGTGTCCCAAAGTGCCGTTGAAAAACATATGATGCGCGCCCTGGAGGCCTGCAAGGCCAGTTTGCGTGAGCCGCCGCCCGAGACCCTGTCGTGATCAGTCGTTCGAGTATCCCCGTCACCCCCGAGCAAGAGCGCACCGCGCTGGCGTGGCTCAGTGTGTTGCACGATCAGCCCGACAGCGGTGACCAGGCCACCTTCAGTCGCTGGCTGCAGGCCGACCCGGCCCACGCCGAGGCCTATGCCCGGGCACAGGTGGTGTGGGAGTTGAGCGAGGTGGCCGGCACCACCTTGGCAGACGAAGAGGCCCTGGTGATGCAGCGTTACCTCAACGCGATGGACAGGTCCCGGCGCAGCCTCCTGCGGCACTGGGCCAGCGGGTTGGCGGTGGCGGCCTGTTTGCTGCTGATGGTCGGCGTGTTTGCCGGCTGGCAGCCTGCCCGCTGGCTGGATGATCTGGGCGCTGATTATGTGAGCGTACCGGGGCAAGTGCGCACGGTGGTGCTGGCCGACCAGTCCCGGGTCACGCTCGATGCCGACAGTGCCATTGCGGTGAACTTCAGTGGCGGTGAGCGCCATGTGCAACTGCGCCGTGGCGTGGCCTTCTTTCACGTCACCCACACCGGTGAGCCCTTTGTCGTGGATGCCGAGGGCGGCGAAGCGCGGGTGCTGGGTACTGAGTTTGAAGTGCGCCTGCAGCCGGGTGGGGCGCAAGTCACGGTGCTGTCCGGGCGGGTAGGGGTCAGGGCGAGCAAGAACGCGGCGCAGCAGATCCTCACCGCGGATCAGCAACTGACCTACGATGGCGGCGTGACCGATGCGGTGCACCACGTCGACAGCCAGGCCCGACTGGGTTGGCGCACAGGCTGGCTGACCTACTCCAGAACGCCGATGGTCGACGTCGTGGCGGACCTCAAGCGTTATTACCCGGGGCAGATTGTGTTGCTCAATGCCCAATTGGGCACACGGCGCATCAGTGGCAGCTTCCCCAGCCAGGACCCGCAAGCGGTGCTCAATTCGTTACAGGGCGTGCTCGGGTTTGAACAGCACAGTGTGTTTGGGCTGATTGTGTTGCGTTGACCCCCCCTGACAATCATTCCTTCTGTAGGAGCCGACTTGCTCGCGATGCAGACGCCGCGGTTCACCGGATACACCGTAGCGATCCGACCGCGAACAAGCCCGCTCCCGCATCCGAAATTATTTTTGCGCATCAGGTGAGGTAACCCCCGTTCCCATCCGTGTAGTGCTTGAAAATGCGAAAAATTCGTATTCCGTATCGAGTCAACACACAGGTCATGAGCATGAAGTCCAGGGCAAGTTCGGTGAAACAGTGGTTGGGGGCTTCTGCGTTTGTGATGGCCGGGTTGGCACTAAACCCGGTTTGCGCAGCAATGGCCGCCGAGGCTACCCGGCAAGCCAGTGCGCTGTTTGAGTTCAACCAGCCCGCCAAACCGCTGCCCCGGGCCCTGAACGACTTCAGCCGCTTGACCGGCCTCAGCGTGGTCTACACCGACGAAGCGCCTTTGGGCCTTCAAGCCCCGGCCATCAAGGGCCGCATGAGTGCCGGCCAGGCCTTGCAGCAGTTGCTCGCGCAGTCGGGCTTCAATGCCCGGCGCACCGACGCCAACACCTTCGCCCTCGAACCCCGGCCCACGGCAGGCGCCTTGAACCTGGGCGCCACCAGCATTACCTCGCAGGCTTCGGATGACACCAGCTATCAGCCACCGGCCAGCACTTCGGTGATGCGCGGCACGGGCTCGAGCATGGAGATCCCGCAAACCATCAACGTGGTGGCTGCCCAGGTCATTCGCGATCAGGCACCGCGCAATCTGGACGACGCATTGAACAACGTCAGCGGTATCACCCAGGGCAACACGCTGGGCAGCACCCAGGACTCGGTGATGAAGCGCGGTTTTGGTGACAACCGCGACGGTTCGATCATGCGCGATGGCATGCCATTGGTGCAGGGCCGGGCGATGGGGGCCGCGACGGAGCGGGTCGAAGTACTCAAGGGCCCGGCCTCGTTGCTCTACGGGATTCAAGACCCGGGCGGCGTAGTCAACGTGGTCAGCAAAAAACCGCAGCTTGAGCAGTACAGCGCGCTCACTGTGCGTGGCTCAACCTATGGGTCGGGCAAAAACGGCAGTGGCGGCAGTCTGGACAGCACCGGCCCGTTGGGGGATTCGGGCCTGGCATACCGGATGATCATCGACCACGAGGACGAAGATTACTGGCGCAACTTCGGTGTGCATCGCGAGACACTGATCGCACCGTCTCTGGCCTGGTATGGCGACAACACCCAAGTGCTGCTGGCATACGAACACCGCGAGTTTCTGACCCCGTTTGACCGGGGTACGGCGATCAACCCGGCCACCAACCACCCGCTGGATATCCCGGCCACGCGCCGTCTGGATGAGCCGTTCAACAATATGGAAGGGCGCTCCGACCTGTATCGCCTTGAAGTCGATCACGACCTCAACGACGACTGGAAAGCCCATTTCGGCTACAGCTGGAACCGCGAGACCTACGACGCCAGCCAGGTGCGCGTCACCAAGGTCAACCCGGACGGCACCCTGACCCGCAAAATGGACGGCACCAAAGGCGCCATCACCACTGACCGTTTTTCCACCATCAGCCTGCAAGGCAAGGTCCAGGCGGCGGGCATGCAGCATGACCTGGTGTTTGGCGTGGATGACGAATACCGCAAAATCTACCGCGCCGAGCTGATCCGCCAGGATAGCCAGTCCACCTTCAGTTACGAGAACCCGGTGTATGGCAATGAAGTTGCCGGCACCACCGTCAGCGCCAGTGACAGCAACCAGACCGACTTGCTGCGCAGCGATTCGCTGTTTGCCCAGGACTCCATCCACCTCACCGACCAGTGGATTCTGGTGGCGGGGGCGCGCTTCCAGAAGTACGACCAGCTGGGCGGCAAAAGCATTCCGTTCAAGGTCAGCACCGACACCAGCGGTGTGAAGTGGATCCCCCGTGCCGGGCTGGTGTA